>JACRBE010000047.1 GCA_016213235.1 Chlamydiales bacterium
AATGTTTGAGTGAGGTAATAATACCAGCCTGATGATAGCCATCGATCATGTTATTTGCAAAAAGGAGAAAATCCTCTGTCAGATTACCAAAAGAGCGTATGCCAATTACAGGATTTTTTGGATTGCTATTAATATCAACAACAGGTGCTAAATTCATATTAACTCCTACAGCAAGTAGCTCTTTTCCACTTGCAAAAGCATTAAGAGTAGCAAGCTTGGGATCGCTTGCCATGCTAAGCGCCCTATTTCCTGGGAAAATAGTAAATCCTTTACTTAGTCGATTAACAGCGCCACCTTCTTGATCTAACGCAATAAAAAGAGGAATGGATCTCCTGTTTTCTTGTGTAAGTTGCTGAAGATTTAAACTTAATGTATATACCTGTTTTGGACTGCTTAATCCATTCGCCCAATTGTAATAAATAAAACCACCTACGTAATTGCTTTGAATTAAAGTTTTTGCATCATCGTTTACCTCTTTGCCATTAAAATGAACAAGGAGCAATTGACCAACTTTCTCTTCCAAACTTAAATCATCCATGCAGTAAGTAGCAAAACAACCTGCTTGTACTAAATAAGTAATAACAATAAAACACAAAGACTTAAGTGACATAACATTCTCCAAAACATAGAAAGTCGATACTAGCATGAAGAAGACTTGAGTGGCAATAGTTGATAATTGTAATTTTGTTAAAAATAATTGATTTTGTTAGTCGTATATTATTTGTGTTTGTTAAAAAAAACACGATTTGATATTACAAAAATTAGAATAATGATTTATTGGTTTATATGATTAAAAAGAGAAAATCTCCCTGGGTCGTATTAACTGCTATCGTTTTAGGGATGCTAGCAGGTGTTGCTCTTGGTAAGAATACAGCTATTTTTGGCGTTACCTTTTACTCCGTGTTTGATCTTCTAGGTAAGATGTTTATTAATGCTTTAACACTGATTGTTGTTCCTTTAGTATCTAGCTCGATTATCTCGGGAATTGCAAGAGTAGGTAATGAAAAGTCATTCAAGCGAATTGGCGCTAAGATGTTTACCTTTTACTTAGGAACAAGCCTCATTGCCATTTTAATCGGCCTTGTTATGATCAATATCACTCACCCGGGAATAGGAAACCAGGAATTAAATCATCTATCGCAAACGGCAGCTAAGTCAGATATCAGCCAGTCTATTCAATCCGATCTTTCCTCTAATTTCGTTAAAGTCATCATGCAAATTGTGCCATCCAACGTCTTAAGTGCCTTTTCTCATGGTGAAATGTTAGGTCTTATCTTTTTCAGTTTGATCTTTGGTTTTGCTGTTTCTAAAATCGATGAGTCCTACTCTTCGTTGATTGTAGGATTTTCAAAGGGTATCTTTGATTCCATGATAGTTTTTACTCATATCATCATGAAAGTATTACCTTTTGGGGTGTTTTGTCTTGTTGCAAAAGAATTTGCCATTACAGGCTTTGCATCGCTAGTGCCTCTTGTTTATTTCTTTTTGACTGTGCTAGGTGCGCTTGTTGCATATATGTTCATCGCTCTTCCTTTGCTTTTAAAAGTAATCGCAAGAGTAAAACCTGTACGCCTTTTTAAATCGATGGCCCCAGCGCTTATCACTGCATTTTCTACATCTTCTTCTTCTGCAACACTACCTATTACCATCGATTGTGTAGAAAAAAGAGCTGGCGTTTCCAATAAGATTTGCTCCCTTGTTATTCCCCTTGGAACCTCTATCAATATGGCAGGATCTGCACTTTATGAATGTGTAGCTGCCATGTTTATAGCGCAAGTATATGGGATAGAAATTACCTTTACAGTCCAATTTATCGTCGTGATACTAGCCCTGGTTACCTCAATCGGTGTTGCCGGGGTCCCGTCTGCGTCACTCGTTGTAATTATCGTCATATTAAACTCTATCGGCCTACCAGCAGATGGTATTGGCCTTATCCTGGCAGTAGATCGTATCCTTGATATGTGCCGAACTACCGTTAATGTCTTTAGCGATAGCTGCTGCGCTATACTCGTTGCCGCGACAGAAGGGGAAAAAGAGATCCTTACCAAAGATGTTTTTACTGAATAATTGATAATCCATAACCATCGTAATTTAGCTGCAAAACAACAACAAAGGGAATTTTTATAGCAGTGCTCTTGAAGAGACAAAAGTAATATATCCCCGTCGCCCACCCTCTCTTGTCCAGAACTTGATCGATTTTTCAATTCTCTTAAGGCAAAGATATAACTCGTCTATTGTTATTATGGTGGGGGAAAACTCATCGATTGCAACTAGGGAAGGTAACCCAAGCCTCCAGTTGCAAATATTTTTAACTCTTCCAAAGATATCTTGTTGGGTCTTACTAAGATTGCACTGTAATATTGGAGTAGAAGAGGGGTCCCTTTGTAAATATTTATAATAAATTAAGAGTTGTTCTACGACGTAGAGCATCTCATAATCACAAAGTCCAGGATCCTCTTGCACATTGGAAAGGAGAGTCCATTCAATATTTTGTAGGACATCAAGATATTTCTCTTCGAATGCTGTTGTCATTTGACCACCATAGTTTGAAATTAAAAGGATATTGTCCATATATGCTATATTTTTGACAAATAAATGATAGCCGGGATGTTTTTGATGAATAGTTAAAACAGTAATAAATAAAATAATCTTTTATTATAAATCACTTTTTTTTATTAATAAATTTGTTTTTTTTCATTATGTGCTTAACTTGTGTTATTAAAAGGAGAGAATGATGATTACACCAGCGATTCAAAAAGTTTCTTTAAACTATCAAAATTATTTTGATAATTATGCTCTAAACCCATGTGCAGATGAACTTACCTGCACTAGCAAACTAGCGGCTCTTGCCATCACTTTTTTTGCAACATGTGCAACAGCAGGATTGTTTTTAATGGGTATTGTTATCTATAACAGCTACAATATTGCGACTCGAACAGCTCTAGCCACAACGGCTGGTAATTTAGCCACGCGTACCAGCTCCGTATCTCACTCAGATAATTTTACAATACGTCAAGGTATGACACAGGGCGAATTCAAAACAGAGTGTTTAGCATTTGTTAAAGAGCTATTAGAAGAAAATAAGTCTCGAGGAGATCTCGGGAAACGTTTTACAATGAATCTCAGAAGAAATGGTGACGGTGAGATAGTTCAGCTTTATCTTTTCTTTACAAAGGAAATTACTTTGGGTGTGGCTCGCTCTGTTTTTCAAGACATTGAACAAGACATTTTAAGGACAGAAGGTTTTAAAATTTCATTTGTTAATACAGATAGACAGCACCGGATGCGCAGCGATCGGGCTTTTTATAAGGTTGTTTTACGGACTCATAGCATAACAATTTAAAACTTTTATACGTAATAGAGATCTACTTGTGTTAGCAAGTAGATCTCTTTCCTTTTTAAGGAAGCGCAGATGGATCATGTGCTTTATGTTTTGTATCTTTAATGCCAATTAAACAAATGAGAGCAAACACAAGGAATATCGGAATTAATAAAAAAGCCATCTTGTATGCATGAACGGAAAAAATTCTGGCTCCATTCAGCATTTGTCCTGTCCAGTAAGTGTCCAGGATTTTTCCGGCAAGCGGATCTGAAATGGCTCCAAAAAGAGCATCAAATGCATTCATAAAACCAATCGCTGTAGCTGCAATAACAGGAGCATGACGCTCTTGTATCATCGTAAAGCATAGCAGGAAGCTACTGATGGAAAATCCAAATAAAAATAACATCATCGTAAGTAGAGGTTGGAAGAATACGGGAGCATAAATAACGATACTAATGGTGATTAAAGAAGATACAGTTCCCCAAAACATCACAAGCTTTCTTTTGCCTATCCAATCAGAAAACCATCCAAAGATAGGAGCTCCAACTGCAAAACCAATAAATATTAAAGAAACAGCCTGCGCTGCTAAATTGTGGGTAAGTGCATAAGCATCTTTAATATAAGATACACCCCAAAGGCCGCCAAATACCATTACAGGAGCAAAAGCGCATCCGCTATAAAGAGAAAGAAGCCAGGATTGAGAATTGGTTAAAATCTTTTTTAAACTCTTGAGGATGGAAGCTTTTTCAGAAGAAAATTTCTTTTCTAGGCGCTTTTCAGGGGAAGCATCCCTTACAACCATTAAGAAGAGTAGCGCTAAGCCAAATCCCACAAGCGCGATTACTTCCATTACGCTTCGCCAAGAGGATAATTCAATCAATGCAGAAAGGGGCGCCTGGCCACCTACTGCGCCTAGCATCGCAAGAGTCATCATGAGTCCCGCCATAAGAGCAAATTGTCTTGGAGGGAACCAGGTAGAGGTGAGCTTTAAACAATTGATAGCAGCAAAAGCAGCTCCGGCTCCCGCAATAAAGCGACCTAAACAAGCAACGATTAAAGTGTCAGATCTTGCAAAAATAAATGCACCAAGAGCACATACAGCAATAGAGAGTGTAGTTACTTTTCGAGGTCCAAATCGATCAATCAAAAGACCTGCCGGAATTTGCAGAATAAGGTATGCATAAAAATAGGAAGCCGCAAGATTGCCAAGGTCAGTACCATTAATGTGAAAAGCATCCATTAAGGTAGAAGTCATGATACTTGGAGAAATTTCTATAGCATATTTGTAAAACATAAACCCGGCGCTCAGTAGCCATATGGTCCATGCATGAAAATAAAGTTTTACCTTTTTTGAACGAGTGGCACTCATAAAATCCCTACAACAGTTATTGTTTTAAAGATAATAAAACAGCTCCTTGTATTATGAAAAGAGATTTTTCTTTACAAATTTTTTATTTGGTGCATAACGTGAAGTATGAGGATAGCATATGCGCACAGGAATAAAAGAATTAGACCGTCTTTATGCCGAGTTCCAGAAGGCAGCAAAAAAAATGGTTGGGTATCCGATTCATCAGGCCTTTGATTATTCCAAATTATTTCATTTTTTACAGTTTCATATTAATAACTTAGGCGATCCATTTCTTGATAGTTGGCATTATAAAATCAATACATTAAAAATCGAAAAAGAAGTAATAGATCACGTAGCAAAACTATTCCATGCCCCAAAGGATAATTATTGGGGTTATGTTACAAATGGGGGAACAGAGGGCAATTTATATGGTCTTTATGTAGCTCGTGAATTGCATCCGGAGGGTGTTGTGTTTTATTCCGATCAAACACACTATAGCGTGCCAAAAAATTTACGACTACTCAGAATGCGAGGAGTAAAAGTCAAATCACAACCAAATGGAGAGGTGGATTATCAAGCGTTGCAACATGCTATTATCCATGAAGAGAAAACTCCGATTATTTTAGCTAATATTGGCACCACGATGCGAGGTGCTGTAGATGATGTTGCTAAAATCAAAGAGATTTTATCTGATTTGAATATAGAAAAATATTACATCCACTGCGATGCGGCATTCTTTGGTATGATTCTTCCTTTTATTTCAGAACTCGAGTCACAATTTTTTGATTTTAGACTTGGTATAGATAGTATGGCTATCAGCGGCCATAAAATGATTGGCACGCCAATGCCTTGCGGTATAGTGCTGGTTAATAAAACGCATGTAGATCAAGTGGGGTCTTATATCGAATACACAGGATCTAAAGATAATACTATTTCAGGATCCCGTAATGGATTAACACCTCTATTTTTATGGTATGAGTTAAATTATAATAAGCGTGGCAATCTGGTAGAAGTAACAAAAGATTGTCTTAAGAGAGCAGGTTATGCTCTAAAAAAATTTAATGATGCTGGCATTGAAGCTTGGCGAAATAAAAACTCTATCATTGTTGTTTTTCCAAGACCTAGCGATAAGATCATTAAAAAATGGCAACTTGCTGTAGAGGGGGACATTGCACATATGATTACGCTCCCTCATTTATCGTATAAGGTAATTGATCAAGTGGTAGCGCAAGTGGTGTCCGATTTAAAAACGAATTCTAATAAGAAACAGACAAGAAAAAAAAGACCTACACACTCCTCTTAAGTTAGGAAAAATAGGATGAGTTTTTCAAAAAAAGAACAGAGAAACGTTTTATTTGCAGTATCGATAGGTAATCTCTTAGAGTGGTATGAAATTTACCTCTATGTTTACTGGGCGCCTATTATTGGAAAACTCTTTTTTCAACAAGACAATTCAGATGGTGGTATTTCTAGCTTAACAAAAACGTTCCTGATTTTTGCAATGGGTTTTTTAGCACGACCTATCGGTGGCTTATTTTTTGGAAGACTAGGAGATTTAGTTGGTAGAAAAAAATCATTAATTCTATCTCTTATTATCATGGTAATACCAACATTTGTGACAGGGTTACTGCCAACTTATGAGCAAATCGGCAAGTATGCACCATTTATCTTAGTCGCCATGCGTATTTTACAATCCTTTCCCGCTGGTGGAGAATTGCCAGGGGCCTTTTGTTATTTATATGAGAGCTCTAAAGCAACAAATAGAAGATTTTTTTGTAGCTGGGGGGCTTTTGGTTATCAGATAGGAATTTTAATTAGCACGCTTGAATGTTTTCTCTTGGAAAGATTCTTATCTGTAGAAGATCTTATTCAATGGGGATGGAGATTTTCTTTTCTAGTCGGAGGTCTTATTGGGCTATGTGGTCTGTATTTACGTTATAAGTTACATGAAACCCCTCTATATCGAGAAATGGAAACACATTTAAAAGTAGTAAGAGAACCAATATTAGGAGTGCTTTATAAATATAAAAGGCAAATCTTCATGGGTATTTTGTTTTGCGCACTAAACTCTTCTTCCTTTTACCTACTGTCTGTGAATTTCCCTGTCTTATTTGGGAAAGTGCTCGGAACCCCCTATTCCAGTAATTTGATTGTTACTTCTCTGCTAATTATTTTAGTCACTGTACCCCTCCCACTTTTCGGTATGTTAGCAGATAGATATGACAATAAAAAAATACTCATCTCCTCTACGATTGCAATACTTGTTTTATTATATCCACTCTATCTTTCCATTACCTATTCTTCTGTAGTGTTCATGGGAATAATCATGCTTCTTTTTAGCTTGTTGTTTACCTGCCTCTCTGCTCTTATTCCCTTTATACTAGCTGATCTTTTTCCAACTTATGTCCGTTTTACTTGTGTTGGAGTGAGCTTTAATATGGTAGATGCAGTGATTGGAGGATTTACACCAGTTATTGCATTATACTTATTGAATATCACAGGAAAAGACGCTTCCTTTTGCTGGTTTTTAATGATATGTGCCCTACTTTCCCTTTGTGGTTATCTCATGATGAAGAAAAAACATCCGATAGAAGATAAAACAAATACTTAAAAATTTTAATTGCTCAATTTTCTTAGCCCCGTTATACATTGATAATTACTTATAGCTATCTTTAGGAGCCATTATGAAATTATCATGGATTACCGGAATAAAGTTGACTGTTGTATGTTTACTGGGACAACTGGGCATCTCTTCCACTGCTAGTGCAGTGTTTTTTCCTTATCCACCACCAACATTTACGTACCTTTTAACGTCTGAAGATTATGATCAATATTCTGTTGTATCGTATATCAATTTGATTGCTTTTGCAGAGATTTTACCACATGTTTATACGAATATTCCCGGTATCTTCACTTCTTCGCCGTTTAATCCAAGTCTTCTTACCCCGGTAAATATCCCTTTTACTCAAGGTGAGATACAAAATTTTCAAGCCCAGATCAGCGCTGCTATTGATGCAATGTATCGTGTTGTTATGACAATTACGGTACCACCCGGAGCAAACAGAAACTTTGTGATTAATGCTCTTGCTGCTATTTCACAAAATATTGCTTTCAATAATTTTAATGGGGTAAGAACAGCTTTAACTGCATTATTAACTCAGATGAACTATTGGGCTGTAGAATTTAGCAATAACCAAGTGGGAGCTCCTCCTCTTGCTCCACCAAACCTCCTTGTTCCTCCAATCCGAAGTCAACCAACGCATTTACAAGCATATCTTTGGATATATTGCGTATATAGTATAGCGTATCAAATTATTCCCGGTGCTACATTGTCACAGTTAATCAGCTGGTATAGTAGTACACAATTCCAAAAAGGGCTTCGACTTGCTATTGATAACATTATTCCTATGCAAATTTTTCCGGATAGTACCGTGCACCTAGCATTCCAGAGTTATGACTTTGTAAATAATGCAATAGCTCGCGGCACTTTTACAGAGCGAACACTCAATCAGGTCATGCCTCCTTTGCGACAGGCTTTTTGGCAACTTACGCCTAAATAACGATATGTGAAAAAAAATGAGAAAATAAAAACAAACAAACTTATAACAGGTATCATAGTTATGAAAAAATTAGTATACGGAGCAATCTTTTCTCTTACTTGTGCAAGTCTTTCAGCTCTTCCTGTTGGCAACCCTTCCGAGTCGAGTCTTATGAAGGAAGGTGTATGTTGGCAAAAAGGGGACGATGGAGTGCGCCATCCTTGGCTAGATCACTTTAGTATCCGTGCAGGGTATTATGGAGATTTTGAGTTTAACAGACATACAAAAGTATCCCAAGATGTTTCTCATCAGCATATGAATAGAACATCGATTTATACTAATGCTGGATACTTAGCTTTTAACTTTTATGACTGCGTAGATCTATTTACTACGCTCGGAGTATCTAAAATCTATATGCAAGGTGATGCTGCTGTGTTTGGAAGCGGCGCTGCAGGTCAATGGCTGGATATGGAAACTAATTCAGACTTTTCTTGGAGCGTTGGAGCAAGGGCAACCCTTTTCCAATATGCAGGGATGTCGATTGGATTAGAGGGTCAATATTTTGCTACAAGTCCTGATCTGTCACGCATTACACAAGCTGCAGCCTTTACTACTTATCATTCTTTTGATCTAAGTTATAGTGACTGGCAAGTGGGCCTTGGAGTGTCTTATAAGATCGATGCTGTTATTCCAACGATACCCTACCTTGCTATAAAATGGTCTCAAGTAAATATAGACATGGATAATTTTAATTTAGCTAAAGCACTTCCTAATACACTCTTTGATTTGACGCTTTATAATCTAAATAGCCAAAGACACTTGGGATATGCAGCCGGGGTCTCTTTCCTGGACTCTGAGGAAATTAGCGTAACAGTAGAAGCTTCGTTTATCGATTCGAAAGCTCTCTATGCCAATTTTCAACTTCGCTTCTAATAGTGATTTCATAATGATCAAACAAACCCATCTCTTACAGATGGGTTTGTTATTTGCATAATAATTATAAAAAATACGTTTGTTAACTATTTGTTCATTGGACTTAGTGTCTCTATCGTAATGATTGTTATCTGCTATATATTCATGACATTTACAGCGATACTTATTGCAGCGCTTGAACATTATTGGCTAATAACTACGTTTAGCAAAAAGAAAACATCTTTAACATTGCCCTAAAGGTATACTCATCATAGGAGCTATGATTCAAAACTTGCAATTTCTCTATGAAAAAGGTATGTAGGAGTTTTAGATTAAAAAAAATACTATATATGAAGCGATATGTTTTAATTACAGCTCTCTTAATTGCTCTTGGTATCATCATTAGCTTATCGCTTGCGTTAATGCATCCGAAGAAAAACAAAAAAGAGCTTGTTCTTTATGGTAACGTTGATGTTCGTCAGGTAGATATTGGGTTTAGAGTTGCAGGACAGGTAGAAAAACTCCTTTTTGAAGAGGGGGATAAAGTTGTCAAAGGATCTCTGATGGCTACTTTAGATAAAACTCCTTATGACAATGAAGTAAGACAAGCTCAGGCAACAGTAGATGCAACGATTGCAAATCTTGATAATGCTGAAAAACTGTTACAAAGACGTTTAGAATTAATTGGCATAGGTGGTGTATCCCAAGAAGATCTTGATAACTCTTTAGCAAATCGTGATGAGTTGACAGCAAATCTAGTGCAGGCTAAGGCATCACTTGCTATTGCTTTGGATAACATGGCTTATACGAAAGCTTTTGCTCCAACAGATGGTATTATCCTAACACGTATTAGAGAACCGGGTACTGTGGTTAATCCGGCAAACCCTGTATATACACTTTCTGTCAGCTCTCCGGTATGGATTCGGGCCTTTGTAGATGAACCAGACCTGGGGCAGGTCTACTATGGCATGAATGCAGAAATTTATACCGATATTGAAGATGGTGAAGTATACACAGGGAAAGTAGGTTTTATTTCTCCTGTTGCTGAATTTACTCCTAAAACAGTAGAGACTACCAAATTGCGCACCGATCTTGTTTATCGCCTGCGCATTTATGCAGATAATCCGGATCATTTTCTAGTACAGGGTATGCCAGTTACTGTAAAACTTAAGCTCAAAAAAACAAATAGAGGAAAAAGTGGGTGAGAGTTTAGTTCATATTCACAACCTTACTAAATCTTTTTCACTTACATCTCCACCTGCATTAAAAGACATCAATGCAAGTATTCCCAAAGGGCAAATTGTAGGGTTAGTCGGCCCTGATGGATCAGGAAAAACAACACTTATTAGACTCCTTGCAGCGATACTTCTTCCTACAAGTGGCAGTATTACGATCGGAGGTTACGATACCATAAAAGATGCAGAATCTATCCATTATCTAACAGGCTATATGCCACAAAAATTTGGTCTTTATGAGGATTTGACGGTTTTACAAAACCTCACACTTTATGCTGATATTAGAGGAGTGATTGGTGAGGAGAGAAAAGAGAGATTTGAAAGATTATTACAATTTACCGGGTTAGTGCCATTTAAAAAAAGACTCGCAAGAGCACTTTCCGGAGGAATGAAACAAAAACTTGGACTGGCATGCGCGTTAATTAAAAAACCGGCGCTGCTTCTGTTAGATGAGCCTAGTGTCGGTGTAGACCCTATATCCAGACGTGAGCTTTGGACCATGGTGCATGAACTACTAAAAGAAGATATCTCTGTCCTTTGGAGTACAGCTTATTTAGATGAAGCAGAGAAATGTGATACTACATTTTTGCTGAGTGAAGGAAAGCTTCTTTATCAAGGAGACCCAAAAGAGTTAACAAAACAAGTAGAGGGACGCATTTTTAAAATTGGAACAATTGAAGGAGATAGAAGAAAACTACTTTTTGAATTGCTAAAAGACAAAAATGTAATCGATGGTGTAATTCAAGGACAAGACTTGCGCCTTATGCTAAAGGATAAGACGCAGGTCAGCAAATTCAAGCAACAAAGCTTTCAACTAGAGTCTATACCACCAAGATTTGAAGATGCTTTTGTAGATATGCTGGGAGGGGGACCGGGGGGGTGTTCGGCACTTGCAGATAGAGCGCCAATTGTTACACAAACATCAAATCATGTTATTGTTGCAGAAAAACTCACTAAAAAATTTGGAGCATTTACTGCTGCAGATAAGATCTCTTTTGCTGTTAATAAAGGAGAGATTTTTGGACTACTTGGTCCAAATGGTGCTGGCAAATCTACCACGTTTAAAATGCTGTGCGGTCTGCTTAGACCAACGGAGGGAAAAGCATTTGTAGGTGAATTTGACCTACAAAAAGCGCCTGGTGTTGCAAGATCGCATATTGGTTATATGGCGCAAAAATTCTCCTTATATGGGAATTTAAGCATCAGACAAAATCTCGATTTTTTTGCAGGTATTTATAATCTGCAAGGAAATAAAAAACAGCTTGCGATAGAGGAAATGATAGAGACGTTTAATCTTGAGGCATATCTTCATGCTCGTGCAGAATCCCTACCGCTGGGATTTAAACAGCGTCTAGCTCTTGCTTGCGCTAACATGCACCATCCACAGATATTATTTCTTGATGAACCAACATCTGGTGTGGACCCACTTACCCGTCGTGAATTCTGGAACCATATTAATGGCCTTGTGGGAAAAGGTGTGACAATCATGGTGACTACACATTTTATGGATGAAGCGGAGTATTGCGATCGAATAGCTCTTATTTATCAAGGTAAAATAATTAGCATAGATACACCAAATCAACTGAAGGAGAATGCTAAATCTGTGCAAAACCAAAATCCAACATTAGAAGATGCTTTTATAAAGGTGATTGAAGACTATGATAAAAAATAGCCTCTCTAATGAACTTGTAAAACAAGGGCGACTCGGAAGATATCGCAGATTGAAAGCCCTTATAAAAAAAGAGTCTCTCCAGATTATTAGAGACCCAAGTAGCCTGTTAATTAGCGTCTTTTTACCTCTATTACTTCTTTTTATATATGGTTTTGGAGTCTCTTTGGATATCAATCATCTAAAATTGGGACTTGTGTTAGAAGACACTGCTCCAGATGCGCAACGCTTTGCAAAGTCGCTAACAGATTCTACTTACTTAGATGTAAAAATTGTGCGAGATCAAAGAGCTCTGATGGATGATCTAATAAGAGGATCCATTCGAGGATTTGTTGTGGTACCATCTTATTTTTCTCAATTTAGACATCGACAAGATGTCATCGCTCCCATTCAGGTAGTGGGAGATGGAAGCGAGGCTAATACGGCAAACTTTGTGCAAAATTATGTACAAAGTGCTTTTCAAAATTGGCTTGTCCAAGAAGCTATTACAGGTAATGTAAAAGGATTATCGCTCATTAATATGCAACCACGCTATTGGTATAATGAGCAGTTGGAAAGCAGATACTTTCTTCTCTCGGGAGCTCTAGCAATCATCATGACACTCATAGGCGCGCTTTTAACAGCACTTGTAGTAGCAAGGGAATGGGAGAGAGGCACGATGGAGTCGATGATATCTACAACAGTTGGAATCGGTGAGTTAATTTTAGGAAAAGTTATTCCCTATTTTGTCTTAGGTATGTTATCGATGGGCATTTGTGTTTTCATAACAGTATGTGGATTTGGATTGCCCCTGAGAGGGTCATTGTGGCTTCTTGCTCTAGTCTCCGCTGTATTTTTATTTTGTTCACTAGCTCTCGGAATGATGATTTCTACTATTGCTAAAAACCAGATTTTTGCTTATCAAATAACACTGATAGTAGCCTTTTTACCTGCATACATGCTCTCAGGATTTCTTTTTGAAATCTCCAGTATGCCAATATGGATACAAACACTAACCTATATTATTCCGGCAAAGTACTTTGTTCAGTGTCTTCAAACCCTTTTTCTAGTCGGTAATATCTGGAGCTTAATTTTTTTTAATATGATTCCTATGATTATTATAGGGGTCCTTTTTTTTACAATTACTACTTTTAAAACAGTGAAAAGGTTGGAATAATATGTATTATCGGATCTTATCACTGATTTGGAAAGAGCTTCTCACTGTACTCAAAGATGCAAAAATTCGTATATCGATTTTAGTTCCTCCCATTATTCAGCTCTTCATTTTTACTTTTGCAGCAACTCTAGATGTAAAAAACGTCACTATTGGAATATTAAACCGAGATAATGGCGAGCAAGCTTTTGAACTGATAGAGAGGTTTTATGGGACAAAGATCTTTAACCATGTCATCTTCTTAAAAGGAGTCGAAGAAATCGGTCCTTTTATTGATCATCAAAAAGGACTCCTGGTCCTCTCTATTGATGAACAATTTTCTCGCAACCTGGATGCGGGAAAAGAGTCGAGTGTACAACTCATTTTAGATGGAAGAAAAACAAATACCGCACAAATTGTTGCCGGATATGCAAATTTGATTGTTAATCAATTTAATGCTGATTTTTGTGCACAAGCAAATATCCATCAACAAAATGCAAAAATCATTTCAAGAACATGGTTCAATCCAAATATCTTATATTATTGGTATAACATTCCATGTCTTGTAGGAGTATTATCCATGCTCACTTGTTTAGTCGTAACGACACAATCTGTAGCAAGAGAAAGAGAACTGGGAACATTTGATCAGTTACTTGTATCGCCGCTTGTCCCTTTTGAAATATTGGTAGGAAAAATTATCCCAGGTATCATCATCGGTATGCTGGAGGGATTGATGATGCTCACTATTGGAGTGTTTATATTGCAAGTGCCTTTTACAGGGTCTTTTTTTCTTTATATGTTTAGTCTATTTGTATTTGTATCATCTATTAGTGGTGTTGGGTTGTTTATCTCTTCGTTATCTACAACGCAGCAACAGGCCATGCTCGGTACCTTTGTATTTATGATGCCGGCTGTATTGCTCTCCGGTTATGCAACACCAGTTGAAAATATGCCCACATGGCTTCAGCCATTTACTAACATCATACCACTAAAATATATGCTTATTATTTCCAAAGGGCTTTTCTTAAAGGCAATGCCGCTTAACATTGTACTTAGTAATGTTTGGAAGATGTTTGTTATTGCTATTTTTACCATTGCAGGAGCCGGATGGTTCTTTAGAAGAAGGCTGGAATAAGGGGAGAATCATGATAAAATTACAAAAATGGTCTTTTATAGTCTTACTTGGTCTGCTTTGTGGATGCATGGTAGGACCTAATTACAAGCCACCAGAAAATACCGTATCAGATCATTGGACAGCTTCTTCCCTTGTTCAAGATATGATGTCTAGTGATAAACTAGTGACACAGTGGTGGGATATCTTTCAAGATCCTTTATTAAATAAATATATTCAGCAAAGCATAGAGCATAATAATGACATATTAATGGCAGAGGCTAATATCTTAGAGGCAAGAGCAATAAGACAAATAGCAGCATCGAGCCTGTTTCCTCAAATTTTTGCAAATATCAACGCAACAAAAACATATTTTAGTAAAAATGGGCCTGTGTTTGCAATTGGCAGTGCTACAGGAAATACGCAAGCAAATTCAGGGCTTCCCTTTGCGGTTCAGGTTCCTCAGATCCAAAATTTATTCAATGCTCTTTTTGATGCCTCATGGGAAATCGATTTATTTGGTAAAACCAGAAGAACTGTGGAAGCTGCAAGTGCTATGATAGGTAGTGCTATAGAGAGAAAAAATGATGTGATGATTTCTGTGATGGCAGAAATTGCTAGAAACTATATGGAAGTAAGAGGTTATCAGCAGCAATCTCTATTAGTAAAAGAAAATATCCAGCTGCTTGAACAAAAAGCAATCATTATTCAAAAACAATTGGAGACAGGTTATATAAGCCAGATCAATTATGAAAATATAGGAGCAGATCTTGCAAATGAAAGGGCCCTTTTACCTGATATTGAATCACAGATTTATCGAGGCATTTATACACTATCCATTTTAACAGGGGCGGTTCCAGAAACACTCGTAGAAGAACTCCTGCCCTTTAAAGAACTCCCAACTATCTCGGAAAAAATCACGGTTGGACTTCGGTCTGATTTATTGCGTCGTAGGCCTGATGTGCGTCAAAAAGAGCAAGAGCTTGCCGCTGCCACTGCAGGCATCGGTGTTGCTGTGGCCTCTTTTTTTCCTACTATTTCTTTAAGCGCAGATGGTGGATTTCAGTCGTTAAAAATAAAAAATCTTTTTACGGCAGCTAGTAAAACATGGGCGCTTGGAGGTGGTGCCAATACCCCTCTATTTCAAGGGGGTCGTTTAGTTGGTAATTTAAAAGCTGCGAGAGCTCTTGCCAGTGTTACTTTTTATAGTTATCAGCAAACAGTATTACAGGCACTACAAGAAACAGAGAGTTCTCTTATTGCTTATAAAGAAGATATAGCAACTTCTGATCAATACAAACAGGCAAAAGATAAAAAACACACACTGGCCTCCTTATCCAATGAAAGGTATCAAAAGGGACTTGTTAGTTTACTAGATTTACTGGATAGCAAAAGACAACTAAATATCGCAGAGCAACAATTACTTAGTAGTAATACTGCCTCCTTAATCGATCTTATTACTCTATATAAAGCCCTAGGTGGAGGATGGGAAATAGAAAGTGCGAATACATCGCCTTGATCTTTTTTCTAAATAACTCTTTGAGAAGATTTCAATTAGCGACGAAGCCTTTTATAGGCATAGATGATAAAACAAATAGCCGCAAGGACAATAAAGAGGGTAATTATATCAATGCTGATCTCTACTTGTTCATAGAGATCAAACCATTGTTCATAGAGATCAAACCACTTTCTACCTAAAAAGTAGCCTATAGATAAAAAAGTAAATACCCAAAATAGGGCTCCCATATAGGCAAAAAGAGCAAAATATCGGAACTTAAGATAAGAAGATCCTGCTGTAAATCCAGTAAAATGGCGGATCCCCGGAATAAAATAACCAATAAATAAGGCCCATTTTCCAAAACGCTCAAACCATTGATGGGCTTTGTTAAGCCGTTTTTTTGTTATTCCTATCCAACTTCCATATTTTATCAGAAGATAATTACCTGCAGTACGACCAAGCACATAACTCATACTTATTCCACATATCGAACCAAATAGAGCCGCTAAAATAGTAAAAGGAATACTTAACTTGCCATGATGCATTAAAATGCCTGCCAGTATCATCAACGTTTCTTCAGGTACCGGCAGAGCAATAATACCAAGAGCGAGTAAGCAAAATAATACAATACTGCCATACTCGATTAACCAAGTCGTTAAGGTATTATTATCAGCTAAAATATCCATTTGTTAATACCAATAGTCACATGTGTATCTTAAAGTTAAGAGCTATAGTTGTTTAAAACGTTTAATACATTTGTAAAAGCATCATCAATTTCTTGATTAAAGCTAGGGTAAGTATGATTTGCATAATACATTTGGCTTTGAGCAAAATGAAAGGTACTGCCAGCTGCCATGATAGTAAATAGTGTTAAAAAAGGATCAAATACCGTCGTCTGTTCATCTTTTGTAAATATGTTTTTATTAGGATCATATAATTGCTTAAAGGTACTTAATGCATTAAGAAAATTTAAAAAATCTGGCTGTGGATTATGATAATCACCGTCTTTAAAAGCAGATTCTATACCGTGCACAGCATCGATAAGCTCTTGAATAATTGGCGATGGCTGCGGTAATTGACTTTGGCTTGGACCGCTAATACCAAATATACCCATAATAACCCCTTTTATTTGCGTGTTAATTGCAATCTATCAATTAATAGGTGATTTGTCAAAATTATAGTTTCTTTATTTTGTTGTTAACAGTAGTGTTAATTATATAATTATGATGAAAAACTCTAATAAAGTTGTAAAAGGAGGTTTGGCTTTTCAGAGTACAGCCTAAAAGAGTTATTAATAGTAGTTGAAAAATATATTTAAATACATGATTCTGTATGCATGAAAAACACATATTCACCAAAAGAATTTGGTACATTAATAGGAAAAACGACAAACACGCTTCAGCGATGGGACCGCGCAGGGGTTCTTCAAGCGCATCGTTCCTTAACAAATCGTCGCTACTATACACATGATCAATATTTGCAAGTCATAGGTCACAAAGCCAAAGAAAAAAAGCGGGTAGTTTACTGTAGAGTCTCGAGTATAGGACAGAAAAAAGATCTCATTTCACAGCGCAGTGCTATCGAAACATTTTGCTTGAATGCGGGCAAGGTGATCGATGAGAAATTTGAAGATATGGGGTCAGGCTTAAACTATGGAAGAAAAAACTTCATAAAATTAATGGAATTGGTTGAGCAAGGTCTTATTTCAGAGATTGTTATCGCCCACAAAGATCGATTAGTGCGTTTTGGATTTGAATGGTTTGAAAAATTTTGTTATGATCATGGGACGAAAATTTTAGTAATGAATGTAGAGTCCACATCCCCTGAAGAAGAAATGACAAAGGATTTGCTTTCTATCATTCATTGTTTTTCCAGCCGCTTATATGGGCTTAGAAAATACAAAAAGAAAATTATTGAAATGACGAAAGAACATGAGAACGATCAAACGTAGTGTCTTACCCCTCAATCAAAATAAGCAAGCTATGGTAGAGTCCCTTGCGATTGCTTATTGCAAGGAAAAAAAATACTGGTTGGGAGTTTTGCAAAGCTGGGATTACCAGGCTTTACTAGGGCGTTCCAGAGAGATTCGCGATCAATTTGTAAAAGATGGGTATAAATCTGTTAGAGGTTTGCAAGCAAGGCATTGGAAATTAGCTTTGGAAGATGCCATCTCCACCTGGGATATGTACTGGCAATCCCTATTCGTAGAAGCGCGCAGGAAAATCCATCAGAATAAAAACCTTTCAGAGCAGGCAAGTCATTATGCTTACTGGCTACTCAAAGGCTACAAACAGTTTGCAGCGCTTATGAGAGGAGGAAACCCTCTGCCTCCATTCGAAATCGATTCAAAAGATAAGATCGCATCATACGTAAGAAGAGTTATTAAAAAGCTCAAGAAAAAGCCCCCTACTGTAAAAACAACAAGAATTGTCAAGTTTGATGCAGATTGTTATGAAGTGTTTGAAAAGGAGGAGCGTCAGTATCTTAAGATCATGACACTTGTCAAAGGAAACCGACTTGCACTTCCGCTGGTTGGTAAAACAAAACTATCAGGTAATATCACCCTGGTTATATCGGACACAAAAATAGAAATCCATGCTACACAAGACTTGAAAAAGAAATCACCACAAAAAAATGGCACGATAGAGTCTGTTGATTTTGGATACACTGAAGTCATGACAGATACAGATAACAACAGATATGGAAAACAATTTGGAGAAGTCCTGAGTACTACATCAGACAATCTCTCTGATACGATGAAAAAAAGAAACAAACTGCATGCGATAGCGAAAACAACGAAAAATCCGAGCATAAAAAAACATAATTTGGGGAAGAAAAAGTTCAATAGACAGATGCAGAAAAACAAAGCTTGCCTTGAAAAAGAGATAAATACTGCAATCAATGAACTTATAAAAGAAAAAAAACCGAATATTTTAGTCACGGAAGATTTACGCCATGTATTTACATACAATAAATCCAGAAAAATGAATCGGAGACTTTCCGCATGGTTACGTGGCACACTCCAGGATAGAGTAGAATTTAAAGCATTGGCAGAAGGTTTCTGTCATGAGCAGGTTAATCCGGCCTACGGGTCTCAAATTTGTCCTCATTGCGATTTTGTGGACCATAAAAATCGCAACGGGGATAAATTTAGGTGTCTTTATTGTGGACACGAGGACGTAGCTGACAGGGTTGCCGCATTGAACTATTTCAGAAGATTTGCTGATCAAGAGATCGGACGATATATGCCTTATCGTGAAGTAAAAACCAAACAATTGGAAAAGTTCCATCGCCGATTGGAAATGGGAGAAATCCCCATGACTGTTCCGGGCAGGACTCTAGATACCGTTACTTGTGTGAATCCACCACGCTAATCGAGACAAGAAATTGTCACAGCCGGGAGAGTGAAAACTCGCTAACCGGACGGTCCCTCAGAGAGCGAAACAAAATAAATATGTTTAAATACATTTTTAGGAACAGATCTTCTTGGTTTTTTATGTTTTATCTTTATTTAAATGACCAATCTAAAACTACTATTGTTAAAATAAATTATTTGATAAATGGAAATTATGAAAAAACTTCAAATTCTTTTTCAAAATAATAAAGAGTGGGTCATAAGCAAAATTGCCAAAGACTCAAATTATTTTCGCCATATGGCACGAGCCCAGGATCCTTTATACCTATGGATTGGGTGTTCGGATAGTCGCGTCCCTGCTAATGAAATTGTTGGCCTGGAGCCAGGAGAGCTTTTTGTACATCGCAATGTCGCTAATTTGTGTCCCCATACTGATTTCAACTGTCTCTCTGTATTGGAATATGCTGTCGATTTGCTCAAGATTCAACATGTGATTGTCTGTGGCCATTATGGCTGCAGTGGTGTAAAAGCTGCTATGGAAGACCACCATCTTGGTCTTGTAGATAATTGGCTCCGCAACATCCGGGATGTACATGCCCATTTTAAAGAAGAGTTGGAGAAACTCGTAGACCAAAAGGAGAGATTCAATCGACTCGTTGAGCTTAATGTGATGCAGCAAGTGCTTAACGTTTGCCATACTACTATTGTGCAAAGTGCATGGGAACGTAAACAACCGCTGTGGATCCATGGATGGGTTTACGATATTGCCACAGGTAGTCTCAAAGATCTTGATTGTTGCTTTTCCAGTATTGATCAGGTAGAAACCATTTATCGGATTCGCTTCCCCAAGTAAAAAATACAGGAAGATTCAAAATTTTAATCAAGTCTATAAAAGAAGGGGGTGTTTTTGTGTGCAGCCCTACTTAAGACGGGGGTGTTAAAGAGATAATAAGAAAATTTTTACTAAACCATTAATAATAAACAAGTTAAAAACTTAACTATTCTCTTGAATATACGCCTTAACATTTTGTACTTTCTTACAACACCTACCGATTGGAAGAGAGCTCCTTTGCACGATCATAAGAAGCTAAAAAGGTATTTATAATCGAGCCTCGAAGAGCTAACTCTTCTAATCTTTTTAATCCTGCAATAGTGGTCCCTTGTGGAGATGTAACTTGCCATTTGAGTTCTCCCGGATGTTTACATGTTTTCTCCAAAAGAGTAAGACTGCCTTGCAACATTTGATAGATCATGCCCTGAGCATCGTGAGGTGTAAAACCCATAGCAATACCCGCATCAATCATCGCTTCTACCATAGCAAAGAAAAATGCTGGACCAGAACTTGCTAAAGCTGTCAATGCATCTATTTTTTCCTCAGATAACCAGTATACTTTTCCTAGTAGCTCAAAAGTCTTTGTTAGCTGGTCTTTATCCTCTTTCTTTGTTTGTTCATCAGAGGAGAGGCCAATGACACCTTCTCCATAAAGAAGTGGAAGATTTGGCATCATACGTACCATACGTATTGCCTGAAAATATTGCTGCAAAGTTTTTATACTTGTTCCTGCTAGCAAACTAATAATCATTTGATTCTCTTGTAGTCCTTCTTTGATCAAGGCTGCTGCTTGTTGCAAATCTTGAGGCTTCACTGCAAGAATGATTGTTTCTGAAGAGTGCAATGCTTCCGTAATATTTTTGCAGGCTATACCATAGCC
This sequence comes from Chlamydiales bacterium, assembly GCA_016213235.1. Classification (GTDB taxonomy): domain Bacteria; phylum Chlamydiota; class Chlamydiia; order Chlamydiales; family JACRBE01; genus JACRBE01. Next base: position 20,834 of record JACRBE010000047.1, read on the forward strand.
CTTATGCGCAAGGTCCTTGGCTTTTTCCATACCACGATCGTAGAGAAATAGCTGATTTGTCTGTGATAAACGCCCAGCTAAACCTCCACCCATGTTCCCACATCCAATAATTGTAATTCTCATATAAAAATCCTTTATGTTCTGATTTGATAATTACCGTGAATAACCCATTTGTATGAGGTTAATTCTTTTAACCCAACCGGTCCTCTAGCATGTAGCTTTTGGGTGCTAATTGCTACCTCAGCGCCAAGTCCAAACTGACCTCCATCGGTAAAACGTGTAGACGCGTTTACGTAGACTGCTGCTGAGTCAATTTCGCTGATGAAAGATCGTGCATGCTCAGGGTTTTCTGTTAAAATACCATCGCTATGACCTGTGCTATGAGATCGGATGTGTATCATTGCTTCCGTTAAGTTTTCCACGATCTTAATCCCAAGGATAAGACTCAGCCACTCCGTATCCCAATCTTTTGGCTTTGCAAGTTCACAAGCAGGATCTTTCACAAGTTCATACGAGTTGTGATCTAAACGAAAAGTAACACCTCTTTTACTGAGCACTTGCACAACCTTGGGAATAAAAAAGGGAGCAATGGCAGCATGAACCAGCAAAGTGTCCAGAGCATTACATACAGTAGGCCTCTCGGTTTTTGCATTCACAATAACTTCAAGGGATCGCTCTAGATCGGCAGTCTCATCTACAAATAAATGGCAGATCCCAACTCCTCCTGTGATTACAGGAATCGTGCTATGCTCGCGACAAAATTGTTGCAGCGCTGCGCTACCTCGAGGAATAATCAAATCAATATATTCATGTAACTGGAGTAATTCTTTGATTTTTCTACGATCCGGATTTGTAATCAGCTGAATCGCCTCGATAGGAAGATCTGAAAAAGCAAGAGATTTTTTGATGATCTTTCCTAGTATTTGATTCGTATAAAGAGTTTCCGATCCTCCACGTAATATAGTGCAGTTCCCTGATTTAATCGTTAATATGCTGATATCAAGAGTTACATTGGGTCTTGATTCATAAATAACTCCGAGTACCCCGATAGGAGTACTCCTTTTTGTTAGTTTAAGTTGATTAGGTAAACACCTCTCTTCGAGTAGATCTCCTACAGGGTCAGGAAGGTGTATTACTTGATCAATATCATGGAGAATTCCTTCTAATCGATTTTCTAAAGACAATCTTTCTAGTAAGGCAACACTTAGCCCATTTTCCTTTGCAAGATCCCTATCTTGTCGGTTAGCTTGTAAAATGATGTCTTTGTCTCTCTTTAAATTCTCAATTAGAATGGAAAGAGCTCTATTTCTTTGTAAAAGAGAGGCCCTTGCCATTTCAACAGTAGCAGCTTTTGCCGCAATTGCCATTTTCTTTATATTCATTTGATTATCTCCTTTTCAAAGAGTGTTCCTATCTGTTTGCCTTCCAATAAATCAATCAGAACATTAGGACGAGCAGCAGAAACGATAATGGTTTGAATTCCCGATTTTGAAGCTACTTGAGCTGCTTCAATTTTGGTTGTCATTCCTCCTGTTCCAACAGATGTGGAAGATCCTCCTGCAAGGGAGAAAATCTTCTCATCAATATGTTTGACACAGGGGATGAGTGTTGCACTCGGATTACGGCGGGGATCATCCGTGTATAAACCCTCTTGATCAGTCAAGAGTATAACAGTATCGGCTCCGATCAAACGGGCCACTAATGCAGCCAAATTATCATTGTCTCCAACGCAAGTCTCCTTTGTTGCTGCAGTGTCATTTTCATTAATAATCGGGATAATATGATGCTCTAGTAAACAGCTTAATGTGTCTTGTGTAAGATGGCGCTTTCGAACTGAGAAGTTATCCTTTGTCAAAAGCACTTGCCCTACTTGAATATCAAATAAGGAAAATAACTCTGACCAAATTTGCATCAACTTTACCTGTCCAATAGAAGCAAATGTTTGCTTGGAGGGTAATAATTGACCTGTTTTAGAAGGATGTAGTAGCTCTCGTCCTGTTGCAACAGCGCCTGAGCTTACAACCACGAGCTCTAAACCTTTGCTCTGTAGATGAGCTATTTGCTGCACTAGTCCCAACATGTAACGACGAGATAGCTTAGTGGTTCCCTGCATCAAGGTGCTAGTCCCCACTTTAATAACAATTTTATGCATTGCTTCCATAAATAACCTAAATTTAAATAAAAATATTTTTATCTATTACGTTTGTTAAATGAATAGATAAACAAAATTAAATTCTAAAAAGTGTTTTAGAAACAAAAATATATGAATGTAATAAAAAAAAAAGAATTACCCTAAAAAGGGCGGAGGGGGAGGAGAACAGATAAATTTAGGTACAATAAAAAATGTTTTTTTCATATTAACCAAAAAGACTACACAATTGAGGACCTTTGTCCTTTGAAACAATAGTATATTGCACAATAGTTTTTACGCAAGTAAGTTGTTAAGGAAAAGCTGAACCATTCCCACTCACTGATACAACTTTAGTTGTTAAACTATATTGATAGAGGCGATCCCAAAAAAACTTTTTGCATACTATATCTTAAGAGCCTTTTTAACTTTTTTACCAATATCAATCAGCCGCTCTTTGGGTTCATTAGAAAATACAAAACGTACATATTTAGCAGCCGTGTTTCCCCAACCAATCATCGGTGTTGTTGCTATTTTTGCCTCTTTCAATAGTTTGTCAGAGAGTTCCTGAGAAGATATCCCTATGGTCTCTGCATCAAGTAAGAAAGACCACCCTCCATGTGGAGGGATAATAGGAAAGCCAGCTAGTTCATGAAGCAGAGTGTTGCGTCTTTGTTCCCACACACCAATGGCTGCTTTCAGCCCATCATCTTGCGCATTAATCCCTGCAGCCACACCTGCCATACTAATACCTGTTTGACAGACAACATTTGATATGCTGACAAGGCCAATATCATTCATGATACTCTTTGGACCTACAACCCATCCTACACGCCACCCTATCATGCGTAGTTCTTTCGATGCTGCTCCCACAGTAATGGTACGCTCTTTCATACCTGGCAGTGATGCCGGATGAATCAGAGGACGGTGATCATAAAGAATCCTCTCCATTGCTGCATCATAGAGTAACCATGCATCTGTTTTGATACTGGTGCGCGCAACAGCTTCCCATTCCATTTGAGTAAGCACATGACCTGTTGGCATACCGGGGCTGATCAATATCACTTTTGTGCGTGGGGAAACGGCCCGTTCTAGTGCATCTATATCTAAACTCCATCCTGTTGGAGATGGTATAAGCGGCACAAATACAGGAATACCACCAGCTAAACGTATACGGTTAATAATACCTGCATAGGTAGGATCTGTGACGATTACCTCATCACCCACTTCAAGCATGGCAAGAAGACAATTCAAAATACCAGACATGCCACCGGCAGTGATAATGCATTCACTGCGCCAGTCGTATTCTATGCCACTAACACGTGAGACTCGTTTTGCGGCTGCTTGTCTTAACGTGTCTTGCCCAAGGAAAGGGAGATAACTATTATTTTCATCTACACCAACAGCCTTGCGGGTGGCTTCAATAGCAATTGCCGGTGGTGGTATATCAGTGTCCAGATTTTCAAGACGTAATATTTCAGGATCATGAGCTGCATCTGCTGCATTTCCCATACGGTCTACACCAATTCCAGGCACGTCGGCAAGTCTTGATACTTTTTTTAAATTAGGCATAACATTTCTCCGAGCCAGTAAAATTTTTCCATCAATATTACGTTATCTTTCCTGTTTTGTCAATTTGTTTAATTTTGACAAAATGTCTAAACATGATGTAATATGCATGCTATAATGGAGCGTGTATGAAAAATTCAGAATTCACTGCCTTATGGAAACAGTATGATCCTTTAATAAAGGCAATTGTAGAGCTGTTTCATCCTTTTGTAGAAGCTGCGGTTCACGACCTTAAGCAAGGGAAGATAGTAGCGATCTATCATAATATTTCTCAGAGGAAAGTAGGGGATCCTTCCCCACTGAAAGAGTTAAAAGTAAATATTAAGGACTTCCCGGAATATTTTACTCCCTATTACAAACAAAATTGGGATGGAAGGCCTCTTAAGTGTACGTCTATCACCATGCGAAGTAAAAATGGTAATCCTATTGGATTGATTTGTTTAAATATGGACGCGAGTTTTTTTCAAGACGGTTATCACTTATTAGAAGCATTTTTGAAAACTAAACGTGAAGCTGCAAATCCAATAGAAATATTTGGTAGCCAATGCGAAGAACAGGCAATGAGTGTCATTCAACGATATTTAGATGAAAAACATTTATCGTTAAATCATTTAAATCGTGATCAGAAAAAACAGCTCGTTCAACATTTATATAAAAAAGGGATATTCAACTTTAAAAATACAGCACCATTCATTGCAAAAAAATTGAATACGTCTAGGGCAAGTGTGTATAATTATATTAAAAAAAGTGGAATTGACTAATACTTTTTTTAATGATAAAAAATGCATGCAAAAATATACAAGTGCAAACAAGTTATGATAATGGAAAATACAACAATTCAAAAAGCAAATACTCGTGAACAAATCAGAGCATGCTATAAGATCATGCGTCAGCTTCGTCCTCATTTGACTGATGAAGAATCTTTTATACAGCAGGTACAGCGTCAATTAGCGGAAGGATACCAGTTGGTCTACTTACAAGAAGGGGAAGAAATAAGAGCTCTTGCAGGATTCAGATTGCTAGAGTTCTTAGCTTGGGGGAAAGTTCTCTACATTGATGATCTAATCACAGATAGTGAAATACGAAGAAGTGGCCACGGAGGGAAGCTTTTAAAATGGGTGATTGAACAAGCCAAAGAAGCAAAATGCGATCAAGTTCATTTGGATAGCGGGCCTCAGCGCCACGATGCTCATAGACTATATCTAAATCATGGGTTCAAAATTGTTGCACATCATTTTGCTTTAGATTTTAAAGATCCACGTTAGTTAAGTTGATTCTCCAATTATAGGGATTAGATCTACAGCCTACGAATGATGTGTTTGTGGAGCCATTTGTATTAATAGGCTTGTTACTGCAGCTGTGATCGAGTTCAATATGTTAGCAAATCAGCGCCTCATAGCTACTTGTTTTTCTTAACAAGTTAATTATAAGAAGAATAAAATGTGTTTTTTCGAGGTGTCTTTAGCCTCGCCAACTGTTCACTGGTTTTAACTGTCCAATATTTATTGAACAGTGTATTCTAATGAACAGTAGGAGATCATAATGAAAGGTCGATTTCTAGTAAGTTCAAATGAAGAGGCTCTCGAGGGCAATATCTATGCTGATAGATCGGCTCTTATTCTTGATTGGCTTTTGAGAGAGGGAATAAAAAGACAGGGATTCTCCCTAAGAGAAGTCGCTAAAGAAATAGAAGTAAGCGTGGGACTAGTCCAGCGAGTCTTTAGCATCTTAGTCTTGAAGGGGTTTCTTCAAACCGAAGGGATAAGAACGGCCAAGAAGTTTTTCTTTAAGAAATCAAAACTTCTTCTCAAAAGCTGGTTAGAGCATTACAGCATTGCGAAAAAATGCAAAATGAGGACTTATCGTTCAAGCCTCTTTGAAAAAGCAGAACTGCTTAATGCCCTAAAGAAATCAAAGTTAAATCAAAAGGTAGCATTGGCACTTCATTCAGCTGCTGAGGTTCACGGTTGTAAGAATACTAATCTGGATACTCTTGAATTATACATGCTAGATCCTGCTGCCAGATCAAAGCTGGAAGATGTTCTTCAATTAGAACCTCAAGAAAGAGGGTATGAAGTTTTACTTATAGAGCCTTATTATGAGAGTTTGCTTAACCTCGGCATGGATTCAGACAGAAGTATCAAAATCTGCCCAGCTCTTTTAACTTTTCTCGATCTTTACCATTTTCCTCTGCGTGGACAAGAACAAGCTGAATTTATGGCAGAACGCATCCCTGAGCTAAAACGCATCTACAAGAACGGTTAATCATAATGAAACAAAATCAAGAAGATAAGATCATCTCCGAATTTCTAAATTCGATCGGCCCATGGCGTGAATTTATCGTTATCGGGGGTGGTTTTGCTCTCTTTATCTACAAACTCTATCTGAAGGAATAGCTGTGCCTATGATCAAAGAATTCTTAAGAAGTCATTTTTCTCATGTGAAGCGAGTTCTAATAGACCCCGAAGCCACAAACACAAGAGCTATTCACGTATACCAAAAAGTAGGTTTTAAAATCGTCGGAGAATTCATTGCAAGCTGGCATCCTGTGCCACATTATCAAATGGAGCTACTCATGAAAGATTTATTGCCTTCAATAGGAGCTTCCAATGCCTAAAAAGTCCATCCCAGCCATCAAAAAAAAAGATGTATCCCCTGCCGAATATACGAAATTCATTACCTCATTGAAGGTTAAAATTCGATCAGTCCAGATCAAGGCTGCCGTCACGGTTAATAGTGAATTAATCAAGCTTTATTGGGAGGTTGGAAAAGAAATATTTGAAAAACAGGAGAAACAGGGCTGGGGTAGTAACATATTGGAAAAGGCAGCTAAAGAGCTTCAAAATGAGTTCCCTGGTGTTGAGGGATTCTCAAGGCGTAACATGTTTAGGATGAAAGCATTCTATCAAGCATACGCAAAAGTGCCACAAGCTGTGGCACAATTAGACGATTTACCTGTTTTTTCTATTCCTTGGGGTCACAATGCACTCATTCTTGAGAAAATCAAGGATACAGCAGAGCGTCTTTGGTATGCTTCCAAAACGATAGAACATGGATGGAGCAGAAGCATACTCACCATTTGGATTGAAAACGACTTGTATCATAGAGAAGGAAAGGCAATCACTAACTTCAAAGCGGCGCTGCCAGCTCCGCAGTCAGATTTAGCACAACAATCGTTAAAAGACCCCTATGTCTTTGACTTCCTCACCTTGCACAAAGAATATCTTGAGAAAGACTTAGAAGATGGATTGGTGAAACACATCCAAAAATTCTTGATTGAATTGGGACAGGGCTTTGCCTTCGTTGGCCAACAATATCCTATCAAAGCAGGAAAAAAGGACCTCTATATCGATTTGCTGTTTTACCATCTAAATTTACGCTGCTACATAATTGTTGAGCTTAAAGCTGGGGAATTCGATAGCCGTGATGCTGGACAAATGAGTGCATACCTTTCAGCTGTGGACGACCAGCTTAGACGCGATGGTGACCAACCAAGTATTGGGATTATCCTATGCAAGACAAAAGACAATATTTTCGCTGAATACGTTTTAAGGAACTTTAATCGACCAATTGGCCTGGCAGAATTTGAAGTCAAAGTTGTTGAAAAGCTGCCTAAAGAACTTAAGTCAAGCCTACCCACAGTCGAAGAGATTGAAGCTGAATTAAGCATAGTCCCTGAAAACAAAAAGAAATCGAAAAAAAAGGAAGATTAAATGGAATATGTATGCTATGAATCTGCTCTAAAGCACGCCAACCCTCCTAACTGTATTGTTTATGAATATCCTATGCAGAACTCTGAAATGAATATCGGCGTAGCAGAAATCACGGGCAGATATCCAGATGAAGGATATGCCATCAATCACAAATGCAGTGAAATGGGTTACATTCTAAAAGGTTCTGGGAAACTTGTTACGGAAACTGAAGAAGTGACCCTCTCCTTAGGCGATGTAGTCTACATTCCCCGTGGAGAAAAATACTATTGGGAAGAAAATATAACAGTGATCCTCCCAGCAACGCCCGCTTGGTATCCTGAGCAACACAAAACAAATCTTCCTGACAGCAAAGAAACAGTCTCTAATCAATGAATATTGTCCAACAGATCACAGAAACCATTAACTCAATAGCTCCTTTAGATAAAAGAGAACAAGAGCATCTTTTCTTTACTAGCAAATGGATAACCTCTGGAGCTGAAATTTTCCGCATTGCTAAACCTGCTACTCCTGATCCCCATCTGGTTGCTTACTTTCTCCTATTAGACCCTATTCATAAAAAAATACTATTAGTAGATCATAAAAAAGCAGAGTTATGGCTTCCAGCGGGCGGACATGTTGAACTGAATGAACACCCCAAAGAAACAGTAAAAAGAGAAGTATTGGAAGAACTCAACACTGAAGCCGAATTCTTACTTCCTAAGCCCTTCTTTTTGACTGTCACTCAAACAGTCGGGCAAACAGCAGGACATACCGATGTCTCTATCTGGTATCTTATAAAAGGAGATGTTGATATGAGCTATCAATTTGATCGAGAAGAATTCAATCAAATTCGTTGGTTTTCTTCGGTTGATGTACCATATGAGCGTTCCGATCCACACATGCAAAGATGTCTTGAAAAACTCAAAAGCCTTAACCAACTTTAGTAGCATGATAAATGACCCTGTACAGATTATTTATTTAAACGGCCCATCAAGCAGTGGAAAAACAACTCTTGCTAAAGCATTACAACATTCCTTTGAGACACTGTTTTTGCTTGTAGGGATTGATAAAATCATTGGTTGGATGCCCGAAAAAGTTAATGATTGGACGGGTGGTGAAGCCCCACTTGGATATAGTTGGAAGAAAGACAAAGACTCCTCAGGAAACCTTATTCACGAACTCCAAACGGGACCATATGCAAAGCAAATAGCAAAAATGTTTCAGGAAATAGTCCTTTTGTTAGCTCAAAAAGGGCATCCTACCATTATCGATGATGTTTCTTTTGGCAAACAGCAGATTGATGAGTGGAAGAAACTTTTAAAAGATTTTCACGTTTTATGGATAGGTGTTAATGCCCCTCTTGATGTGTTAGAACAGAGAGAAAAAGAGCGTGGCAACAGAATGATAGGGTCGGCCCGAGCTCAATTCCATAAAGTACATGTGGACGCCACCTATGATTTAGAAATTGATACACATCACGCCACCGCCTCTGAAAATATTAAAAAAATACAATTGCTAGTTAAAACTTCTGAAAACCGTCCGAAAAGGACTCTGATACGTCCTCTTACTAAAGCGGATATTCCCAAAATAGTCGCTCGATATTCTTTCCCTTGGTCGACTCCAGAAAAAACCCAATTTCTTTGGGATTCATATTATCAAGAACAGCAAAATAGGACTCGAACTGTAGCCGTTTTAGAGGAAAATCATGAAATCCTAGGTTATGGTAGCTTACTGAGAAAACCCGAGTGCCCTTTCTTTGCACAACAGAATATTCCAGAAATCAACGCAATTTGGATTGATGAAAATCACAGAAAGCGAGGCTTGGGAACAGCCTTGGTCAAATGGCTTGAAAAGCTTGCAAGCCAAGAAGGCTATCATCAAATAGGAATTGGGGTAGGATTATACAAAGATTACGGACCCGCACAGAAACTGTATTTTGAGTTGGGTTATTCACCTGAAGGTAATGGTATTACCTACAAAGGAGAAATAACCACTCCAGGACAATCATATTCACTGGACGATGATCTTATCCTTTGGCTAACCAAAGCATTAAAAATCGATTCATGAATGAGTACGAAGATTTCGGAAGTACTCAGTGTTGTCGCTCAACCTCTAAGCTATTTGACCTTGGGTTTGCAAATGACAACAGAGTTTCAAACTTATTCAGGCGAAACGAGACGAGTTGTCTCTCCTGGGGCATGGATGTTCCATAAGGGCCTTACTTTTACAAAACGAAAGAGCTCTTCAAAGATGCTTAAAGACCTTTATGGGATCTGGTATATACCCACACAGCTGGCAGACTTTTCAGATCAAACCTTGGCCGAGTTCAATATGTTGACAAAGCAGCATTCGAAATGGTTTGAGACTCTTTGGAAAAACCTGCATAATTGGAAGGAGAATGCCTCTCCATCTGAATGGTCTAAACTAGAAGCACAAGATCCAGCCGGAAAACTGAAAAAGCTGGGCTTTGAACGCGTTATAAAGAAGCTGTTGGCTTTTTAGCCAACTCTAAGATAGAAATGAGTGAAGCCTCCCATAAATCTTTAGTCTAGGGGAGGCTTCACCTCACGCCGCTCCATCCAACTTTAATAGGTGATAGTATAGAACCTTAGAGGTTGATTGCAACGGGTTTTTGTCGGTTATTGTAAATAGTGAAATGCGAGATTCACTGCACCGCTATTGCACCATCGGATGATTGGTAAATTGCTTTTAAGTCCATAAGTAAAGGAGCATGATGATGACCTGTATGAGCATGGAATAAAAAACCTTCTATAGTTACTTTTTGATCTATATGATTTTGACAGAAATCTTCAGTGTCTTCATCCGGGCAGAATTGAACATCATATCGATTTGATTGTTCTAAAATCTCTTTTAAAGGAAGTGCGTAACCCCAGACAGGAGTTTCTAAAGCTTTTTTAAAGGAAGGCTTGTCCAGTTCTAGAAACCAAACATAGCCTGAATGCGCCTCTTCCCCAGGTATATCCCAATATTTAAGTTTTAGAGTGCCATTTAAGGTAAGTAAAATCTCAGGAGCTCCATCAGGTAGTTCTAGAGCTGTGTTCATCCTTTTTTGAGTGATCGCGACTTTATAGATTAAAGAGCTAAGACCCAAGACAATAATAATAAGGATGTATTTTTTCATAGAGGAGCTTAGACTGCTAATTTAAAAGGTTTTTGACCATATTCAGGGCGAAGAAAAATACTGCCGCTTTTTGTATGAACAATGGTTGCGTGCAATCGATGCTCGGTGGCTAATTTAATACTTTCTTCTTTCGGTACCCAGATAGAGGTTTCATTTTTTTGCACCAGATATTCAGTGATAATACCACGCTTTTTATGAACTCCAGAGATATACCACTTTTCAATAAGGTCCTCACGACCTACTTTCCATTTTTCTATATGCTCAATAGCTTTCCAAAAGATCTCAAATTCTTGATTGCTTAAAGAGTTTACAGTGCGTTCAGGATCAAGATTTGTAATAGAGACTATGTCGTTGATGTAATTTTTGTTTTGCTCATCATAGCGTTTTATTGCTGCACGTAAAGATAGATGAAAATATTTTGACCCCCTTAACATAACGATTAAGGCTTCATGTCCTGTGTCATAATCAGGATAAACAGCATAAAAATCTTTGTTGTCTCCGGCAAAACCTATAGAACGCCGATCTTTGCCTGTGCTATAATCAGATTTTCTGAGGTTGCCCGGATTATTGCATCTCCAAGCTCTTGTGCCTCCACTGCGAATGGTCATATTTCCCTGTTCGTCGAAATATTGAACGGTAAACTGACTTTCTGGATCTCCAATATTTGGAGGCCCTGATTGAGCTTTTATAAAAACCATAAAGATCTCGTTTGTTTAATCGATTATTTCAGCTTGTTTTGCAAGTTCTTGCCATCTGGTTTCAAACTCTTTTTCAGTGATTATGGTAGATGCAATTGATCCTTTAGCCTGATTGATCATCTTCATGAGTTCTTTAACAAGGGCTCGTAACAGTTAACTAAATTCCAATTGTTTTCAGGAGCTTTTGATTTAAAATACCCTTGAAATAGAAAAAAAGCAAACACATTTTCGATGTTTTAAAAACGCACAAAAACTTCTAACACTGTGATCTTTTTACACATTGTTTTTCCTGCCTAAATTCTCATTGTGTAAGGTGAATAAATTTTCAAAAGGCATCTGTGCTATGAGCTCTTTTTCTGTTCTTGGAAAGGATTGGAAAAAGAATGCGCTTGCTACGAATATAAATTTTTTCCGCGCTCGAGTAAGCGCTACATTAAATCGCCGATACTCTTTCAAAAAAGGACTGTGGATCGTATCTTTATCTGAAACCGTAGCAGAGAAAATAACAATATCAAATTCCGATCCTTGCATCCGTTCAACCGTATCAACTTTAGGTAATTTTAATGAAAAGGGTAAAGCCTCTTTCAAAACAGAGATAATCGTATTATTTTGCAAGCGGTGAGGGGAAATAATGCCGATTTGTGTGAGAGAAATGGAGTAATCATCAATAAGACGTTTCACAGCTTTTGCTATCCACTTTGCTTCCTCTTGGGAAGACTGCTGAGTGATCTTGCTATAATTTCTTGTACTCATAGATAATCCTCCTAAAATTGTTTTTTAATTTTTCGGATTCTATGTGTCTAGTAAATTATAGCAAGATCACTCATTTTCAGCTCCATGGCCATGTACATGAAAAACGACCGAATAAACTTGTTAATCGCCAACTCAATCTTTCCGTTGAAGTCTGGGATTACAAGCCTGTTTCTGAGAAAGAGATTGTCTCTCTTCTTGATCGCGCAGAGTCTCTTTAACAGCGACAACTACGCTGACATAGGGGGGGTGGGGCATTTCAAACGCAAGAGAGGAGCGTTCCAGGAAATAGAGTCTATGGCAGTAGCCTGTAATCACCTTCCCTTTCACCGTCGCTTTGTTTGGAAGGCCGTTGGTTTTTTATTAAACAAAATTGGTACACCCATTTTAAAGAAGTACAAGTTGTAGCCCTTGCTCAAATCTCTAGTTGGTATAAAATCCATGTTTCCTCCTCACTTCTCTCCATTCCTCGGCTGTTAGAGCGCTATTCCCCTTTTTGTAGTGAGCGTCAATTTTATCCATATTTTGTATAATTCTAACATCCGAGGAGCTTATATGGAAAAAACAAATCAAATGTCTGCACCTGCAATTACATGAGTGTGCCGTAAGTTCTTTTTGAAAAAAGAGTGCAATAATATCCCGTTTTTGGGATAATTGTGCTTTTGGCAAAGACAGTTAAAATGAAAAAGACTTTAAGGCCTCTTTATTGGATAGGTAACTCGCTAAAAAATCTTAAGGATATGCCGGAAGATGCTCAAGATGCCTTTGGTCATGCTCTTTATCTTGCTCAGGTAGGAGAAAAGCATCGTTTAGCAAAACCTTTAAAGGGATTTTTAGGAGCTGGGGTGTTGGAGATAGTAGAAGATTTTGATGGAAATACTTATCGATCCGTGTATACAGTGAGATTTGAGGAAGCTGTGTATGTTTTGCATGTATTTCAAAAGAAATCAAAAAGTGGAATTGCCACACCAAAACAAGAGATAGATCTTATTCATAATAGGTTAAAACAAGTTGAAGAGATGCATAGGAAAGGAAAAAAATAATGGAAGATGTTCTTAAGAGCAGTGGAAATGTTTTTGCCGATCTTGATCTTCCTGATGCTGAAGAGAGACTCGCAAAACATGAGTTAGCTCATCGCATTGAAAAAGTTATTAGAAGAAAACGGTTTACACAAGCAAAAGCTGCCAAGGTCCTAGGAATCAGTCAACCTAAGGTTTCAGCGCTTCTTAATGGGAAAATTGCTGGTTTTAGTATTGAAAGATTATTGAAATTTCTAATGGCCCTAGATCAAGATGTCGAAATACGAATTAAACCCAAACCTAGTAGAGTAAAAAGAAGAGCAAGAACTCACATTTTATCTGCTTAAATAATAGGTTTCTTAAAGAGGTAAAACCACTTGGCTACTGTTGTAGCCGCTAAACATTAATGTATTACTCAACTTTCTCAAGAAGAAAAGGCTCCCTTAGTATTGTCCAGAGCCTCCTTAAGAAATTTTGCACTTGATGGAAAGCTTGTTAATTATCCTTTGTACGCAATTAGTCTTTTTCCTCGCTTTCGCCTAAAGATTACAGATTTCTGAGAAAGAGATTGACTCTCTTCTTGATCGCTCAGAGTCTCTCTAAAAACGACCACTACGATGACATAGGTGGTTAGAAAGCCTACCACAAAACTCGTTTATTGCGAAAACACCTATCACAAATCTTGTGCATATGGTGAATCGGCAGTTTTATTGAACAGGACTGGCACTTCCTATGGAAGCCTTTCTTTTTAAGAGAGCTTTCAATAAAGGTATTGACCTGCTCGCGCAGCTCCTCACACATTGTTAGACAGGGAAAATGCTCCGATTTCTTTCTTGCAAGCCAATGATAGAGCGTCAGCATTTTTACGCAATTTTCCGCTTCATTTAAAACACTATCATCGTTCGTGCTGGAATGCCTGGAAAATTGACTGAAAGAGCCTTTTTGAAAGGTGACTGAATTTCCTTTGGAATAGGAAGTGAGCCATGACATATAAGTTTTAAGTAGTGTTTCCGTTGAGGAGAGAGGGGCGCAGATAAACATATATTTATCAGAAAAGGAAAGAGATCCCAGCTGTGGTCTTATTTCAATATGTTCTGCTAATTCCAACATTTCCGTTAAATCGGAGCAAATGAGAATGGAACCAGGCGTACTCAGCTGAACGAATAAGGTAAGAGCCTTTTTTATACTATCATGCCCAATTTGCTCTCGAAGGACTGAAAGTTGCGCTTCAGTGGGCCTGACAACGCAAGACTTCAAAAAAGGAGATTGTTGCAACTGGATATGCTGATTAACAAGAGTAAGACCCTGCTTGTTGATGGCGCCGACATAACCACACTCAAATTTCCCAAACCTTCCCGCACGACCTGCGATCTGTTTTACCTCTTGTGGAGTCAGATCTCTAGAATCTCTCCCATCAAATTTGGTGGTTTGCGAAAACAGCACAGTCTTGATCGGAAGGTTCAGACCCATTCCAATGCAATCAGTAGCTACAAGGACATCTGTTTCTCCAGATCTAAATCTCCTGGCTTCCTCCCTGCGGACTCCAGGGCTGAGATTACCGTAAAGCACAGAGACCCTCCTTCCTGAGTCTTCCAGCTCTTTCTTATAAGCAAGAACGCTCCACCTTGAAAATGCGATAACCGCTGTCCCGGGCTCGATATGAGCGAGATTATGAGTCGGTCTTTTATGAATTTCAAGCTTTCCGATCCGACATAAGGGAACGATTTTCAGATCCTCACCTAGATAATCTTCAATGAGTCGCTTCAAAGTGGGGATGCACTCCTCACTTCCCGTCATGATCAGCTTCTTCGCCGGAATCCCAATAATTGCCTGCGACCATGCCCATCCACGATTCTTATCTAAAATGATTTGAACCTCGTCAATGAGGACGCAGTCAATCCATGTATCCAGATTGGCCATTTCGATTGTAGAAGCCACAAATCTAGTGCCTGGCTTGATCTCCAGTTCCTCTCCAGTCACAAGCGAACATTCCTTTCCTCTCTTTTCAATTTCCTCTTGTCCTTCCAGTGCCAGCAGGCGTAAAGGAGAAAGATAAGCTCCCGATTCGCCGAGAACTAACTCGTTAAATCCACAATAGCTCTTTCCACTATTGGTAGGACCGACAAAAAGAATATGTTGTCGTTTCTGTTGACGTGCAACATAGAAAAAGTCCTTATACTCATTCAGATTCCAATCTTTTCTCATCGTGCTTACAAGGTGCTTTAGTCTCTCTTTATCCGCGCGGCTGGAATGCATTGCCGGCTCAGCATAAGAAGTTTTCGACGATATCACAGGTAATGGCTGAACCAGTTCCTTCTTTTTTTCTCTTTTTTCTATCACTTTCTCCGCATGATCCTTATATTCGGAGCTTTCAAGAACACCCTGAAGTCTGGTTTTTGAATAGAGATGGGCGAACTTGTCTCCAGGGCCTTTCAACTTTACGATCTGATCCGGCTGTCCCAGAAGTTCATTTATTTTTTTGTCAGTGAAATACAACGTTTCCTTGAGCTCTTTCTTGGTCAAAAAAGCACTTTCCCCAGTTAATTTCAGCCCATAATCAGACAGAGCTGCTGCAAATGTTTTGCCTTTCAAAATATAAGAAACGAAATCCAGCTTTTGATATTCTGACATCAAGATTGCTTCATTAGTTCCCTTCTCAAGCTTCTTCTTGAAAACGAGCCTATTTTGACTGTCCATTACGAGAAAATACAGATTCATAGTGATAGACTCTCTCTTTTCGCGATAAAAGAAGGGGGGGAAGTGTATCGATATTCTCAGAGATGGAAAATGTCGTATTTACAATCTTTGTCTTTGAAATCTTATTTAATGCCTGCCAAGTTATCACGTCTATTTCCAAAGCGCTCCAAATTCTGGCGTAAGTAACTTTGCCCATTTCCGGACAATCATTTTCATTCATTCGTTTTGTTTTTCCTCAGCTTTGTTTCCTAGTCTTTGGTGTGCATATTCAATAGCTTTATGTAGTTTTTCTCGGAGTACCTCTTTTGATGGAAGCTCTGTGAGGTATTCAGCGATATGGATGCCATATCGACCTAATTCGAGGAGCTCGATCCGTTCCTCTTTTTTTCCCGCACAGAGAATAAGGCCCATTGGAGGTTCTTCACTCGGACGTCTCTCGTGTTTGTCTAGCCATCGCAGATATAATTCCATTTGTCCCTTATGTTCTGGCTTGAAGTCTCCAAGTTTTAGCTCAATAGCTACCAGCCTTTTTAAATCTCTATGAAAGAAAAGTAAGTCAATGCGGAAGTCTTCACCATCTATGATAATGCGTTTTTGCCGGGCCAAAAAACAAAACCCAATCCCTATTTCTAGTAGGAATTGTTCCAATTCTCGCATAATGGCATCTTCAAGGTCTTTTTCAAGATAGCGATCATTAAGATTCAAAAATTCAAGGAAATAAGGATCACGGAATACAAGGTCTGGTGTAAGGAGGTCTTCTTTACGCAGCATTTCGACCTCGGCTTTGGCTACTAACTCAGGCTTCTTTGAGAGGGCTGTTCGTTCATAGAGCATGGAGTCAATCTTATTTCGCAATGTTCTTACATTCCAGTTCTCGATCCGGCACATTTCAGCGTAAAAATCACGTTTAATTGGATCCTTAAGTGGAAGTAGTGCAGTGAAATGAGACCAGCTCAATTGTCGCAGCAGTGATGCGACAATTTGCTCATCGGGAAAGGCTTCTGCAAACTGAATCATCCGTCTTAAGTTTTTTTCTGTAAACCCATTACCATACTCTAGCACCAATTGTCGTGACAGTGTCACGACAATTGATCTCCCATATTCAGCTCTTTCTCGTTGCAGGATTTCTTGGAGAGTGCGATTACCCACATGCCAGTAAAGTGAGGTAAGGCGTGCATTGACAGTGGATGCTATGGATCTACGAGTTTGATCGATTATACTGCGCAAGTCTTTAAGAAGTTTATCCGGTATAACGGGTACAGTTGAAGCAGCCTGAGAAGGTGTTAACATTGTTTTTTGAGTCATAAAGAATTTCCTTGAAGAATTCGTTCTGAAATATGGTTGCTAAATTTTTGTGTGACTTGGACATCAAGGTGAGTATGGCGTTGTAACATACTAAGTATCCGAGCGCCAAACTGTTGTGCTGTTGTCTTTTTTGCGTTTGTAAATAGATACCATAATTCTGACCTTGTTGTGTGTTTAGATTTGGTTGAATGATGCTGCTGGCTAAAATTGCTTTTTGTTGCACCGCCATTGCACCATTAGTAAACAATTTAAACTTGAATGTGATATTTGTTCAAGTCTGTGCATATCTCTAGTGAAATAAACCGGTTAAAAGAGTGGTAGGTAGGAATTGAATCTACGACCAGTGGCGGTATAAAAAAAACAATTTATGCGACAACTACGCTGACATAGGGGGTTGGTGAGTGCTCCATAAGTGGCCCACGGATGTGAACCGGGCTCTTTGCTGATTTGAGTGCTGTATCGCAATCAGCTCAGTTTCATCCTTATGAAGCCAAAAAGAAATGTGGGGCAAGTAGGAATTGAACCTACGACCAGCGGATTATGAGTCCGCTGCTCTAACCACTGAGCTACTGCCCCTCCGTGGAAATAAGGAAGCATTATACTAATCCGGCAATCAAAGTTCAAGTTTTTTTATGAGAGCTGGTTTTTGAAAAAAATAATAAAATAAAACGAAAAATAGCTTTGATTAATATAAGTTAATTTCATATACGTCAAATTAGACAATAAATTTTATTTAATATCAAACAAATGAAAAAGTTATTGCTTTCAGCCATATGCGTCTCTTCTATTATGTGCTTTGCTGTCGAAGATGGGAAGTATATTTATCTATTAAGTAATGAAAATGAAGAGAATAAAGCTTCAAAAATAGAAGACTTCAAGTTGTTTCAGCTGGTTGCAGACAGCAATAATAAAAGATATTCCCTATCAAGAAAAGATAGCCTTCCACCAGATCACTTAAGCCGTGTAGATGACTTTTACTTGGAAGGATATATTCAGGCTCTGATTGATACGCACTATTATGAAATGAATGTGCTTGTTTACGTAGATCATGGTGTTGTCTATTTATATAACCTTCCAAACAACCGATTGACTGCGAATAGTATTATTTCCTTTGTGCAAGATGTCCCCAGTGTAAAAGAAGTAAAAGTAACAGATAAATTTCCCAGCAAAGAGGTAGAAATACAGGAAAAGTACGAGGTAAGAAATCAAATTAAAGGTATCTGGTTTCCTGAAGCTACTGTATTATATCCTCCCATGCTTGCAGCTCCCAGAGAATATGGATATGAACTGGGATTTCGTTTTGGTGATCAGGTGCTTGGTAGCCCAGCCGCAGAATTTTCTCTTGGGGATGACTTCCCTATTTTTCGATGGACAAATGTTTGGGGAGGGGGCGATGTACAACTAGACATTATCGGATGTATGTGGGCTGTCTTTAAAATGTGGGGAGATAATAATCCAAATGATGAAATCTCGGAACTTGTAACAACGGACTATGAAGGAGCGCTTACACTTAGTTACGCCATTGACAATTGGTCTTTTCGATTAAGAGGATACCATGTTTCTTCTCATCTTGGAGATGAATTTATGGTGAATCACCCACATGTAGCGCGATTAAATCCATCCATGGAAGCAATTGATTTGTTTACTGCTTATCAAGTGAGCGAGGGCCTTAGACTATATGCAGGTCCTGGCTGGATTGTTAATAGTGATAACTCATTTCCAATGGACAATTTCTATATCGAATATGGTGGAGAGCTTCGTATTTTTGGTCATAAAAACTATTACCATAAACTATATAGCTGCCCATTTTTAGCAATGTATTTTAGAAACTGGCAAGTCAATGATTGGAGATTAGACCAAACCTATAAGCTTGGATGGGAATGGAGCAAATTGCAAGGTGTTGGTAGAAAGTTTCGTCTATTCCTTGAGTTCCATGACGGGTATTCTGAAGGTCAGTTCTTTAAAGAGATGACTACCTATGGTGTAGTAGGTCTTAGCTGGGGATTCTAATTTTAAGCCATATCTGGTTGAACTGTTTCGAGAGGAATTTTGTAATCATATGGGCGAATTGGTCTGCCAGCCGCAGAGTCTTCAAGACACTTAGCTACCATATGATTAAGTTTTCCATAAGATTGCAGATACCACAGGCCACAGAAAAAGCACAATCCAAAGGGAGCTCCACATTCATATTTTTGCATAGCAGCTAAAATAACTCCGGCAATTAAACAGGTTAAACCAATTACACGAAAAAATTGAAGTATGCGTACCTCGTTTTCATTAACTGCATAGACAATTTCACAAGCTTCTTTTCTTGTTAATATCTGTACCCGACCTGCGAGATGAGAACTGGCTGCATGAGATAAAAGACCTGTCTCGATGTTAGAATTTTCTTCAGCAATAGGAGCAACTTCATCTGAATTATTGAAAAATACTGAGCCAGTAGTTTGGTTTTGGACATCCATAATAAACAACCTTATTTATCTTTGAGTGGTGATTATACCAAACTAAAGAGGAAAAATGGAATAAGATAATTATTCATGGTTAACAAAGCAAAATTATTGAATAGAGGGTTTTTTTGTCAATAACGCTCTATCAAATCAAATAGTAAAAATAACAACTTTTTGCTAGAGTTCCCAACGGATTTTATCCTGCATATGGATAGGGTTCTCGATCTGGGTACTTGATTTCATAATGAGAAGGAATGATGCGCTTGCCGGCTGCTGAATCACTAAGTAACTGATCCACCATTTTACTGATTTCTTCATGCCCTTGGCAAGCGCCAATGCAAGATAGAGCAAACACTGCAAAACAAGCGCCGCATACAGGCTTTTCCATTGCAGCTAAAGTAACTCCAGCAATAAGACTAACTAGACATATTACGGTCAATATTCGATTAGTCCAGATTGAGCAGCTATTAGCTTCATAGACGATTTTTTCTGCTTCTTTTCTTGTTAATACCCGTACCTGATCTGCGAGAGAGCGTCCGGCTGAATGAGATAAAAGAGGAGTGCTGGCATTGGGACCTGCATCAACAATAGGAGGGGCGTTGTTTTGATGATTGAAACGGATAATAAATGTAGAGCTATCAGTTTGGTTTTGGACATCCATAATAAATAACCTTATTTATCTTTGAGCGGTGATTATACCAAACTAAAGAAAAAAAACAAAAAAGATTATTCCGGGCAGACGAATCCAAGGTGCTGGATAGGGGAGTCTTTACCGATATGTAGTTGGTTAGAGAAGAACCTTCGATAAACATTAAGACCCTCTTTAGCATTTCTAATCACAAAGAAACAATTTGAAATCCACTCTGAGCCTTTGATGGTACCGGATCTTAGATTGCATTGAAAACGGGATGTGATTTTGTCTTTCCAATATTCTACTGAGCCAAAGAGTAAAATGGGGGTTGGCTCAACAATGCCTACTTTCCTTCTTATTTCTTCTAAGGCGTATTCAAAATCGGTACCAATTCCTCCTGTTAAAAAGATAGGAAGATCCAGATGAAATTCAGCCTGTCTTTCTACAAGGTGATCTAGCCGGTAAGTCATTTTAGCCTGGATATAGGGATTGACCTGTTGCTCATTGATTACTTTATCATTGCCGGAGGAAAAATCAATGATGTTAGCACAAGATAAAATATTTAATTCACAGGCAACCTGATTACCAACACTCATAGCGCCAGGTCCTCCTCCTGTAACTAAAGCAAGAGGAGTCTCTTTATTTAAGAGAGAATGTTCAAAATCGTTTTTCATTTCGATTAAGCCTTTTAATAACTCCTTTAACTCTCCCAAGAAAGTTCCCTCTAATAAATTAGAACCATATACACCAATAGTTGTTGCATGTAAAAAGGTATTAACCTGATTCACCGGGACAAACATTCCCGTATCTTTTTCTGGTTTCATCACATATTTTAATAACAGATTAGAAACGGTATCTACCCAAAATACCGGGATGCATAACTTTGATAGATCCACGAGCATCGAACGATCTTCATGGGAAAAGTACATTCCAAATGATCTGGATGGATATTGAAAATAAATACCTTTTAAATTGGCTTGTACCTGATCGCTAAGTAATATTTTTTTCATGCGAGGAGATGGAAAATAACGGGTTAATAATACTCCTTGTGATGTGATTTGATTATGTTGAATCGCTTCTAAAAAAACATACTCTGGCTGTTTTTTAATATACTTATCTACCATGAGAGCCATGCGCTCAGGATTTTCCTCTTTAGGAAATTCTTCTTTATGCGATTCACTGGCTATCCAACTATCTTCTGTTAAATGAAGAAGTTGTTCTCCTTTTACAATGTAGATGGCAGTTTTATGATGCAGAGGGTAAGGAGCTGTAGAAAAAGCCTTGAAGAGATAATTTGGATCTTCCAGCGATGTTTTTAATTGATCTCTATCGGAGAAAAACACATGTTCTTTGTAAGGGGATAGAGTGTAAAATTCTAGAGGAATATACTCGATTTCCTCTTCTGACTCTCCATATACTTCATAGATATCACCGGAGGCATGTGTATCTGGTTGCAGTATGGAGGCGCTGGTATGTTTCACCCCTTTTGGTAAATATTCATCAATTACTTTTCCAAATACGGTTCGAATATGCAAAGGTGGTGTTCTTACCAGCAGTAATTCATTTTGTCTCACCACCCTTTTTGCATCTTCCTTCCATATTTGATACAGTCTTAGCAAATATCGCAGGCTAATATCATTTATCTCTAGAGCTTTTACAATGGTAGGAATAAAATAATTAATTTCGTCTTCGTAGGTAAACACACCCTTTTTTAGTGGGATAACAGCAATGGTCCTACCATCTCTTTTTTCTAAATGCAGAGGATCTTGTTCAGGAGATAAGCCAAAAGATAATAAAGGTCTGCCAAAACGATCAGATCTTCCAAGCATTCGAAGCAAATAGTCAGGGTTTCTTACTATTCTATTTTCATCCAGAGCAAACAACTTTCCAATAAAATCTCCCACTTTTAAACGGTGTAACAAAAGATAAGCAAGATGTCCAATTGCTGTAATCTTAACCGTAACATGCGCTTGTCTTAATCGTTTTGATAAAGAAATATTTGTTGCTATTGTCTCAATACCTATTTGAGCAAGCACGCTTTTTAAGTTAAATAAAAGATGTTCATTTGGAAGAGAAAATCCAACAAAGTTCGGCGCTATCTCATCAATAAGGACCTCTGCTTCTCTTATTTGATCATTGATATAAGTTAAATGTGTGATTTTACCATCTGGAGTGGTGAGATCATGAGATTTAAAAAACCAAGTATTCATGCAATTTAAGCTTTTCTTGCATATTTATCATATTTTCTAATATCCAACAAGTTCGCTTTTTGTTCGCTAAAAAATGCAAAACACAGTAAAACAAGAGGTTTTTTTGTGGAAAGTTTGAATAGAAACTGTGCGGAATGTTTAAAAAAATTGTTACATCTTTATTTGATTTTTCCTTTGTTAAGATTCGGTTAAAAATAAAACAGCGTTACAACATATTGATTTTTACGTTGTTAAGAGTTGGTTTCCAAGATAAAAAAATGTAGAGGGAAAATCTGTTTTTGTAGAAAAAAAACGAACATTTTTTTGTTCATAATTTAGCTTCATAGTTTATTAAATTACACCTTTTCGATAATATGTATATCTTGCATTTAAACAATCGTGATTGTTTTTCTGATGGACAATATAATTTTAAACAAAAGTATGGGTATACACGATGGCACATTTCATGCAGATGAAGTGACAGCTTGTGCATTACTTCTTTTATTCGATCAAATAGAGGAAAATAAAATTACCCGTACACGAGAAGACGAAAAATTAGCTCATTGTGAATTTGTTTGCGATGTAGGTGGTGTCTTTGATCCTGCTATAAAACGATTTGATCATCATCAAGAAACTTATGAGGGAAATTTAAGTAGCGCTGGTATGGTTCTTGATTATTTACATGATAATGAGGTGATATCATTTGATTTATATCACTATTTTAAACAAGCCATTATTGATGGTGTGGATGCCATTGATAATGGATTATATGAACCACCACTTGGTCATTGTACCTATTCCATGATTATCTCTAATTTCATGCCTTGCACCTATCTTGCAGAAAGCGATGCAATAGAAAAAGCCTTTTATATGGCGCTTCATTTTGCAATAGGTCATTTAAATAGACTGCTTGATAGATTTGATTACATCCAAACTTGTAAAGCCTATGTAGAAGACTCGATGAAAGGCAATCTGGAATATTTGATTTTTCATGAAGCAATGCCATGGATGGAGGCCTTTTTTGCTTTAGGAGGTATAGATCATCCAGCTAAATATGTAATTATGCCATCCAGAAATCACTGGAAGTTAAGAGGAATACCACCATCACTAGAGCATCGCATGCAAGTTAGAAAACCACTACCAAAAAAGTGGGCTGGACTACTAGGTGATGAGTTAAAAGAGGTAACAAATATTGAAGGTGCGATCTTTTGTCATAAAGGAAGATTTATTTCTGTGTGGGAAACAAAAGAGGCGGCCTTGCAAGCATTAAAAATGGCTTTAAAGGAGAAAGAATGACAACGATTTTTGGAAAAATTTTAAAAGGAGAACTTCCTTGCACCAAGGTATATGAAAATGAACATGTTCTTGCTTTTAAAGATATTTATCCTCAGGCTCCTGTACATATTCTTATTATTCCTAAAAAAGAGATATCTTGTCTTCAAGCAGTGGAAAAAAAAGATTTTTTTCTCATTACAGAAATGATTTATGCAGCGCAGGTAATTGCTAAAAATTTTGGCATAGAAGACAATTATCGACTCGTAACAAATAATGGAGAAGATGCAGGACAAGAAATCTTTCATTTTCATTTTCATTTGATAGGAGGTGCATCATTAGGGCCTCTTTGTTAACAATCGCAATACTTGCAGGTAGCTATGTTTTTTCTAATGAATTACAGCTTGCAAATCAGATTGAATCGCATTTAACTATATCCGATTATACTACTGCACTCGTCAATGCAAAAAAAGCATTGGAGCTTTATCCGGATTCTTTATTGATAAAGACTCTTCTAATTAAGTCTCTTGCCAAAAATGAAGAGATGGATAAAGCCTTAACCATATTGAATAGTCTCGATAAAGAGTGGGATAAGAAGGATAACCAGTATATCCCTCTTATTGAAACAATTTGCTGGGGTATTTTATCTAAACCACAAGATAATTTTGAACATCTACAAATGATTCATTTGATCGGGGCTTCTACTACACACGATTATAAAGGAGTGCAGATCTTATTAAGATGTTTAAAATCAACCAATGCGCTTATTCGTGCGCAAGCGATCAAGATTACGCCAACCTATCGAGATGATATATTACAGCAAGAGATACTCCATTTACTTAAAAAAGAAAAAAACTGGTTTGTGAAACTAGAGTTAATTAAAGCCGTTGGAGCAATGCAAATGAAAGAGGCAAAGCCATGGCTAAAAGAGATATTGGAAGATACTAAATATACACATGAAGAAAAAGCCCTTGCTATTCAATCATTAGTAACTATTTATGAACAAATTAACGTAGAAGAGCTTCAAACACTATTAAATAGCCCACGATCTGGATTAAGGGAGCTTGGTGTAATGCTGATTACTCATTTAAAGCAACCAGGATTACTATCTTATTGCAGCAAGTTGTTACTTGATTCCTCCCCTTATGTAAGGATAGCTGCTATCCATGCCTATGCATTGCTAAACTCGTTTTCTTATGAAGAAGAAATATTAGCTGGTATGAAAAAACTCTTGTTAGATGATCATCCGATCGTATCGCTTTCTGCAGCTTGGGCGCTTACCCCTTATTCCCCCCATCTAACCAAACAGGTCTTCGAAGAGAAAATTAATTCACCTCATCCAGAGATTAGATGGCTTTGTGCTACTATTATTTCAAGACAATTATCCTATTTTTCAGATTTTGCGAATGATATCCTTTTTCATCATGAAGATGATCTTGTAAAAATTAATATTGCACTTGGTTGCATTAAACATCGCATTTTTTTAAAGGAAGGTGGTGAGTGTATTGCAAACTTTTTAGAGCGTAGCTCATCCTATTTAATGACAGATTCTTTTACGCATCCCTTTTTTGACTTTATTGGAGACAATCAATCAAGACATTTACCACATATCCCAGATTATCCTAAATTGATCAATGGATTAACAAGAATTGCACTTATACGGGATCTTTTTATCGTGGAACATAAGAAAAGTCTTGCGCTACTGAAAGATTATTTTCTTCATCACTTGTGGGGCCTTACCTTTGAGTCATCTATTACGCTGCTCCAAGAAGGAGATTTTCAATCTATTGAAAATTTAGAACGTTTATTGCAAGATGAAAATCCGAAGGTGAGAGTGCAAACGGCGCTAGCTCTTGCATTTGTATCTAAAGACAACACAGTAGTGCCCTTGCTTATTAATGCCTATAAAGAGTTGGATAGCAACATACAGCTTTCTATGCTAGAAGCGCTTGGTTATATAGGATCAAAAGAGGCAATTGAGTTTTTAATTGCAAGATTGCAAGATCCCTTTCAGCTAACAAGAGTAGTTGCAGCCTCTTCGATTATTCAAAGCATTTACCATTAGGAAACAACGTGGCAGAGCTATTAGAAAAAATAACAAAAGCAAAAAACTGGCTGTTAGAGCATGAAATCGACGGTTGGCTTCTTTATTCTTTTCAAACCTCCAATGATATCTGCCTTGATTTTTTACAGCTTTCACAGGACTTGCATCAAACAAGAAGATTTTTTTATTTTATTTCTAAAACAGGGGAGATCACTGCCATTGTGCATTTTATTGAAAAACATTTGTATGCGCATCTTCCAGGCAGTGTTATTGTTTATAAAAGTTGTATGGAGTTAGATCAGGCCCTTGCAAGTATTATTAAAGGCAAACATAGAATCTGCATGGAATATTCCCATTACAATGCCATACCATATCTATCTAAAGTAGATGCCGGGATTTGGGAAAAAGTCACATCGTTTGGAGTAAAGGTTGTTTCTTCGGGAGAGATATTAGGAGAAGTTTTTTCTAAATTATCACTGCAAGAATATCAGTCACATTTAGATGCTGCAAAGAACCTGGAAGAAATTGTATCACTGATTCCTTCATTTGTTCAACGTTACATGAAAAAAAACAAGATAATTTATGAAATAGACTTGCAGGATTTTATTTTAGAGGAGTTTCATAAAAGAAATCTTGAAACTGAAGGGAAACCTATTTGCGCTGCCCAAGTTAATTCTAGTAATCCTCATTATCAGATTGTAGGAAAAGGTAAAAAAATAGAGCCACAGGGAATACTTCTTGTAGATCTTTGGGCAAAGTTAAAAGAGAAAAAGGCTGTTTTTGCAGATACTACAAAAATGTTTTATTTATCAAAACCAGTAGAAAATAAAGTAAAAGAGATGTTTTCTCTTGTGAGAGACGCGCAGCGATGCGCAGTAGAATTTATTCAGCAAAGGCTTACTCATCACCAAATGATAAAAGGTTATGAGGTAGATCAAGTAGCAAGAGAGTGGATCTCCTCTCATGGATATGGAGCGTATTTTGTTCATCGTCTTGGACATAATATAGAAAGAGAGTTGCATGGCAGAGGTACTCACTTAGACAGCTTTGAAACGATTGATGATAGAGTATTGCAATCTAACACCTTATTTTCTATTGAACCAGGTATCTATTTACCGGGAGAGTTTGGTATTCGTTTGGAACTCAATGCTTATATTGATCATGATCAAATCAACATCACAACGAAGCTTCAAGATGATTTATTGCTCATCATGTAAGCTAGGCATTTACAGGTGAGTTTTCCTGATCTGAGTTAATAACCATACTATCATCATCACTGTCAGGAATAGATAATCTCTCAATTGGGAGGCGACGCGTTGCTGGAATAGCGTTGTCTACAGATGGGATTCCAGCAGGCAATTCGCTATCCATCAGCCAGTCAACAATTTCTTCCACGGAAGAGTCAAGAATAAATTTTCGAGGAATAGCCAGGTATTGTCCAGAAGAATCCTTCTTGAATCCAATCCAGTCTGCTCCTTGTGTATCATCGATATCATGCACTCTGACATGTGTAGCGGCATTAAGAGGAGAAAAGAAAAAATGATTCGGTTGCCTTGTTGGCTCAATCATAGAGCAGGCTGCAAGGACGGCTAGTAGTTTTGCATGGATGAGTTTACTTGCACATTCATGATAATCTGCGGTAGCTAAATGATCAAGGACTTGAATCCCTTTTGCTTTTTGTACTAAATCTGTTTTGGGACCTTGAACTAGCCCCAATGTTTTTTTTAGGGCTGCAGAGGTGAACTGATACAATTTTTCTGCCGGCGCTACTTGCTCTGAGTACATATAATAGTTAGCTAAGGGGAGAATAAAGCCTCTAATTGGCTCATCTGGACATAAAAAGGATATTTTGCCAAATGCCTCATCAAAATGATCCCCTATAATATCTCTAACCGCTTCTTCTAGTTCATCATTTGATTTTAAAGAGAGTTGGTGAGATAGCTGAATGATCGTTTTAGTTCTAGCTACGTCTAGATCACAAGCTGATTGTTGCTTATCCAAAGGCATATAAACATAATGATAGAATAGATCGGTTAACAAGGCAGAGATAATAATAGAAAGAGGAAGTGAAGCTAGGGAAATAATAGCATTGAAGGCTGTTGTTGCCCCTACAATAATAACAAAAGCAACCGTTGCAACTACCTTAAGCACCAGATACATGTGAGATTCCAGTAGGGATTCATAATAAACTTTATTTGGATTTACCACATAAAATTCGTGAAGTCCCTCTGCTTCATTGGCATGTTTTTCAACAGCCCTATCCACTTGATCAAAATAGGTAAATACAGGAGAAACAACTAGACCGCTCATTTTTATTATCCTTATTTTTTTAGCGTCATTATAAGTCTGGGGGAGGATAAAACATAGTCAAATAAAAATTAATAAACAGATTGTAATAGACAGGAGTTAAAGAAAGATTTTGCATGATAGCAAAGTGTTTTTCTATGAAAAGCAATAACTGTTTTGGTTTTATGGACACCATTTACCAGTTGTGCAAGCATAAATAGGAAAGATAGTCATAGAGGCAACACCATAAACTATCCCAGCTAGTGTATTAAAAGACCCTAGTAAAACATATCTATAAGATCTTTGAGCGATAATTGAACAATCAGTAGAAAAATGGGCAGTGGGAGGATAAGAAGCTGGACCAAACAAGATAGATAATACAAGTCCTGAAATAAGTTGAATGAGTCCCATGCTTATTATTCCGATTGCTGGGAAAATTCCAAGAAAAGGTACCTGTGTTTTAGCATATAGTACATCAAAAATAGGCCCTGCTATTCTTCCGATTTTATTAAAGATCTCATGAGGTGTTGATTCTTCATCAAGGCGTTCTTGGACAAATTGTATCTCTTCATGAATAGATAAATGATCATGAATTCCATCAGAGTCCTTCAGCCTACAAATATGATTAGGATATCTAGACCAGTGCCAGCTTTTATGGTTGTCATAGTCAAGATGGCAAAGCGTAACACTTCGTAAAAATAAGGGGTCTTGTGCATATTTTTTTAGAAAAACCAGTACTTCTTGACGTGTTTTACAATTGCCAGCTTCTTGTATTTTTATGTTTTGATGTAGAAGAATATCATTGGGACCTCCGCTTCCAGGAGGTGTTTGACCACCATCAAGCGTGAATCCATCACCGCGCTTATTTAAGCAAAGATCAATAGGTTTAGCCGCAATATATACATTAAGAAACCTATTTATGAATCTAGTAGAGGCAAAAGGTATAGTCATTTTAATAAACCTATTTATGAATTTAATGTTGTTGTGATTATATTGACATTGATTATTTCTCAACAGAATTAAATAAAATGCAAATTAAATTTTGACAGATGCAATAGAGCTTCTTTTTGCATTTGTGTAAATAAACTTTTTAATCCATTAGACCTATTCATGGATAGGGAGGAAAAAATATCAATTTCTTTTAGAAAATGGGGAGGGTATTGAAAAATGGTCTCTAAGGATTCTCCGCTATATACATAGGTGAGTAGCGCGGCAATGCCTCTAGATGTGAGCGCCTCACTATTTGATTTTTAAGGACACCATTTATCAGCAACAATGCGTAGCAATATAACAAGGAAGGCGAAGAGGAGAGATAGCGGTAGCTGCAATGCTCATTATAACGCCTATTACTCCCGGTGCTAACATAGTAAAAGATCCATGTAGGATATATCTAGAGGACCTCTCTGCAATAATTGCACAATTTTTAGAGCAAAGAGCGGGAATGCAAAATAGAATAGATATAGCAAGACCTGAAATGATTTGAAGTAGCCCAATGGTAATAACAGCTATTGCAGCTCCAATCCCCACAACAGGAATTGTAAATACATTGCAATCTGCTAATTTCTCAATGATAGGTCCTATGGTTCTTCCAATTTTATTAAAGAGCTCATGTGGAGTGGATTCTTCATCAATACGCCTTTGAACAAATTGAATCATATCGTGAATAGAATCGTGATGTATGGCTGCTGGATAACGATGGGCGCTACCACTACCACGTGGAATGAGACAACACATATTATTTGAATGATCTGGATATCTTGGATAATGCTCATGGTTAAAATGATGTTTTTCTAAAAATGTAGTGTTGTGTTGGATTTGTTGTAAAAAAATAAGCACAGCTTGGCGTGTTGTACATTGACTAGCTTGTTGTAGGAGAGGATTTGGATTAGGTAGTGGATGTGCGCCGGTATAGATATCAAAACAATCCCCGCTTGTTTTTAAGGTTATTGATGGGGTGGTCATGGTTATAATCCTTCATTTTTTAATCGCAATTATATCGCTGATCTGTGATTTTTTTATAGAATTAAAAAATGCTAATAAAAGTGCTATTTTTTTGATAGATGCAATACAGTTTCTTTTTGCATTTGTGTAAATAAACTCTTTAATCCATTAGACCTGTTCATGGATAGGGAGGAAAAAATATCAATTTCTTTTAGAAAATGGGGAGGACATTGAAAAATGGTCTCTAATGCCTCTCCACTGTATACGTAGGTGAGTAGCGCTGCAATGCCTCTAGATATGAGCGCCTCACTATCTGCTAAAAAATAAATTTTATTATTTTCTATATAAGAGGTGAGATACATGATGCTCTGACACCCTTTTACTAAATTTTTTTCTACCTTTTCATTTTCAGGAAAAGGGGGCAGTTTTTTGCCAAAATCTATGATGGCTAAATACTTTGCTTCAGCATCTAATAGATGCTTGAAAATATCGGTGATCTGAGCCTGCTTACTTAAACATGTTTCATGCATAGTCTTATAACGTGGGTAAAAAGAAAATTTAATAAAAGATTCTTTGAATATAATATCTAAGCCAGATATAATAACGAAGCTTAAAAAAAGCGCATAGGAAATATGACAAAAAAAGAAGATACCATCAAACTGGACGGAACTGTCGAAGAGTTATTGCCAAATATGACATTCAGGGTCGCTTTGCAAAATGGGATGAAAGTACATGCCCATCTTTGTGGAAAAATGAGAATGAAAAATATTCGGGTTCTGGTCGGAGATACGGTAACGGTGGAAATCTCCCCCTATGACTTAACAAAAGCGAGAATTATTTATAGACAAAAATAATAATTCATTAAAACGCAAGAGTATTTCCTCTTGCATTTTTTTTTGAATAGGCATATGCTTTGTAGCATTCGCAAAAAAATTGCTTAAAAGATATGCATTCAAGCCCAGATAGCTCAGTGGTAGAGCACTTGCATGGTAAGCAAAAGGTCGTAGGTTCAATTCCTATTCTGGGCAGAAAGAGTATACAAAATTTTACTAAAATTTATTGAGGACGATCATGGCTAAAGAAACATTCCAGAGGAATAAACCTCACGTTAACGTAGGAACAATTGGTCACGTTGACCATGGTAAAACCACGTTAACTGCCGCTATAACAAAATATTTATCTACGAAGGGTGGTGCCCGATTTAGAGATTATGCGTCAATTGACAACTCTCCAGAAGAAAAAGCTAGAGGGATTACAATTAACGCCAGCCACGTAGAGTATGAAAGTGATAAAAGACACTATGCACACGTAGACTGCCCAGGGCATGCTGACTATGTTAAAAACATGATCACTGGTGCGGCTCAAATGGACGGAGCTATTCTTGTTGTTGCTGCAACAGATGGTCCTATGCCACAAACAAAAGAACACGTCCTTCTTGCAAAACAAGTAGGGGTTCCAGCTATTGTTGTTTTCCTAAACAAGATGGATATGATCAATGCAGGCGATGAAGAGCTTGTTGATCTCGTTGAAATGGAAATCGCAGAGCTACTTGAATCAAAAGGTTATAAAGATTGCCCTATTGTTAGAGGTTCTGCTTTAAGAGCTCTAGAGGGAGATCAAAAATACTTAGATAGTATTGCAAAACTCGTAGAAGCTATTGATACTTGCATACCAACTCCGCAACGTGAAGTAGACAAACCATTCTTAATGCCAATAGAAGACGTATTCTCTATCTCTGGTAGAGGTACTGTTGTAACTGGAAGAGTGGAAAAAGGTAGAATCAACGTTAACGATAAAATTGAAATCGTTGGTCTTCAACCTACAAAAGATACAGTTGCGATCGGTCTTGAAATGTTTAACAAAACTCTTGACCATGCTGAAGCTGGAGAGAATGTTGGTGCTCTTTTAAGAAGTATTGACAAAGACCAGGTCCAAAGAGGAATGGTTCTTGCAGCTCCGGGAACATGCAAACCACATACAAAATTCAAAGGAACAATTTACGTTCTTAAGAAAGAAGAAGGTGGAAGACATAAGCCATTCTTCTCTGGATATAGACCTCAATTCTTCTTTAGAACAACAGACGTTACTGGAACTGTCGAATTACCACAAGGTACTGAGATGGTAATGCCAGGCGATAACGTTGAAATTACTGCTGTTTTAATCGCTCCAGTGGCGATGGAAGAGGGAATGAGATTTGCTATCCGCGAAGGTGGTAGAACAATTGGTGCAGGTACTGTAACAAAGATTCTTCAGTAATAAAATAATGAAAAGATGGAAGGTTTCTTCCATCTTGGATGGGTGTGTAGCTCAGCTGGTAGAGCAGCGGTCTCCAAAGCCGCCGGTCGGGGGTTCGAATCCCTCCGCACTCGCCAAAGTAAATAGGTAAGAAAGTGGCAAATAAGGTAGTTAATCTAGTGTCAGAAAATGGCAAAAAGAACAGTCGATTGAACTTCTTTTATGATTTAAAAGAAGAACTAAAAAAAGTCTCTTGGACTAGTAAACAAGAACTTTTTTTGTGTACAAAAGTTGTAATAGGTACCACGTTTTGTTTTGGACTTGGGATTTATTTAGTCGATTTAGTCATTAAGGGATCTCTTGACCTACTGAATATGTTAGTGAAATTGGTCGCACATTAACGGAGTAATAATGAGCGAAAATAATAAATGGTATGTTGTCCAAGTATTATCTGGACATGAAAAGAAAGTAAAAAAGACGATTGACGAGAATATTCCGACTTCTGGTGTGGCAACAATGGTCGAGCAGATCCTTGTTCCTACAGAAAACGTAGCCGAAGTGAAAGGTGGACAGCAAAAAATTAGCGAAAAGCGACTTTGGCCCGGGTATATATTAGTGAAAATGCAATTAACAGATGACTCTTGGATGTTTATTAAGAATTGTAACGGAGTTATCGGTTTCTTAGGTGGAGAAAAACCGACACCTTTGACAGATAGAGAAGTGGAAGAAATTCTTAAAGATTTAATGAGTAAAAAAGGCGAAGTTGTTCAAAAACACAACATCCAAATAGGGGATAAAGTCAAAATTATTGATGGTGTTTTTGTGAACTTTATTGGTGTTGTAAACGAAGTAATGCACGATAAGGGTAGATTAAGCGTAATGGTCTCTATCTTTGGAAGAGAGACTCGTGTAGATGACCTAGAGTTTTGGCAAGTTGAACAATTACCAATTGATGCAGATTTAGAATAAGAAGGTTATTGAAAATGGCTAAGAAGAAAGTTACTAAAATTATTAAATTACAAATTCCAGCTGGAAAAGCAAACCCAGCCCCTCCAATTGGTCCAGCACTTGGTTCTGCTGGTGTGAACATTATGGCATTTTGTAAAGAATTTAATGCGAAAACGCAAGCAAAAGGTGGAGACATCCTCCCTGTTGTTATCACTGTATACCAAGATAAAACATTTACATTTATCACTCGCGAACCCCCAATGTCTCAACTGATTTTAAAAGCATCAGGAGCTCAAAAAGGTTCTGGTGTCCCAAATAGAGATAAAGTAGGAAAAATTAATAAAAAACAAGTTCTCCAAGTTGCTAAGCAAAAATGGCCTGACTTAAGGGTTCATTCAGAGGAAGCAGCAATGAAAGTGGTGGAAGGTACAGCCCGATCCATGGGTATTGAAATTGAAGGCTAAAAATTATGGCAAAGAGAAGTAAAAGATTCGAAGATATTTTAAAGGGTTTATATCCTGCAAAAATATATTCTGTAGAATAAGCAATCAAAGTATTAAAAAAGCTACCAGCTGTCAAATTTGATCAAAGCGTGGAAGTTTCCCTTAAACTTGGTGTTGATCCGAAAAAAGCAGATCAGTTAGTAAGAGGCACTGTTTCCCTTCCAAATGGAACCGGTAAAAAAATAGTTCTTGTTGTTCTTGCAAAAGGGGATAAATTAAAAGAAGCTCAAACCGCTGGTGCAGATTTTGTAGGAAGTGAAGACTTAATAGAAAAAATTAAAAATGGCTGGACCGATTTTAGTGCTGTCCTTGCGACTCCGGACATGATGCGAGAAGTGGGCAAGCTTGGTAAGATTCTTGGACCAAGAGGTCTTATGCCAACTCCAAAAGCAGGAACTGTAACAAATGATATTGCAAAAGCAGTAGCAGAAATTAAGGCGGGTAAGGTAGAATTTCGTGTCGATAAAAATGGTGTAATAAACAACATGGCTGGAAAACTTTCTTTCGAGGTAGCACAGTTAATGGAAAATGTGAATGTACTTCTATCGGCCATTGCAAGACTAAGACCAGCTAGTGCTAAAGGTCAGTTTATGCAAAACCTTGTTCTATCTTCTACGATGGGGCCTGGATTAAAAATTGATATCCAATCGATTTCTCACAGCTAAGGATAAAAAATGAGACAAGAAAAAAATTTACTTCTCGACCAGATAAAACATCATCTTAAAACAAATGCTTATATTGTTTTAAGCAATAAAGGACTTAATGCTAATAACGAAGCAGATTTGCGATCAGAAGTAGCAAAATGTGGTGGTCGTTTATTAACTTTAAAAAAACGAATGCTTATCAAAGCTGCTGAGCACTCTGGTGTTTCTATCAGCAAACAACAGCTAAATGGTCAAATTACTGTTTTGTCCATGAGCGAAAATATTGTTGAAACGATAAAAACACTATTTAAGTTCAAAGAAGAAAAAGAAAACATGCTTGATGTTTTAATGGGACAATATGAAGGTGCACTATGCACTCCCCAAGATATCGAGCAAATCTCTAAATTACCAAGTAAAGATGAAATGCGTGCAGAACTTCTTGGAGTATTTGAAGCAGTACAAGCTTCTACTCTTGGCACAATGGAAGCACTACTTACGTCTGTTCTTTACTGTTTAGAGAATAAAAACAACCAACAAGAAGCATCTTAAAAATTATTAAATCATAGAGGTACTGCAGTGAGTAACCAAGTTATTGATGAATTAGTAGAAAAATTAAGCCAGTTAACTGTCTTAGATATGTCTAAACTGAAAACAGCTCTTGAAACAAAATGGGGCGTAAAAGCGGCAGCTGCTGCTCCCATGATGATGGCTGCTCCTGCAGCTGCTGGAGCTGCTAGCGTAGCGATACAAGAATCTACTGATTTTCAAGTAATATTAAAAGAAGTTCCAGCTGATAAAAAAATCAGCGTAATTAAAGTTGTTCGTGAGCTTACAAATCTTGGGCTAAAAGAAGCCAAAGATCTTGTTGAAGCAGCTCCAAAAGTACTTAAAGAAACAGCTCCAAAAGCTGAAGCAGAAGAAATGAGTAAAAAACTCACAGAAGCTGGTGCTAAAGTTGAACTGAAGGGAATATAAGACAACTTCCCTAAAATGTAAAAGTAGAAGCTAGAAGATTCTAGTTTCTACTTTTTGCTATGCAGATGAAAAGAAAAACATTGGAGTTTAACAAGCAATGAAATATGCTTGCATAAAGTGGTAAAAACAATTATCCACTCAAGCACATTGTTCCAAGTTTTTCAGCCATTAATAACCATAAAAGCTTTTTTGTAGTGCACTACAAAAAAGTTAACGCATTTTATTTGGGAGGCGCTTAGATGCTTAAGAAGGCACCTCAACGGGTGAGCTATAAAGATAAACAAGAAATTATCGATTTACCAAACCTTATTGAAGTTCAAGTTAAATCTTATTTAAATTTTTTACAAGCTGATGTACTTCCTCATGAGAGAAAAAATCAAGGCTTAGAAGAAATATTTCAAGAAGTTTTTCCTATTAAATCGTATGATGAAAAGATCATTTTAGAATATTTATCATATGATCTTGGAGCCGCAAAATACACTCCAGATGAGTGTATTAAAAGGGGTATTACTTATAATGTTCCTTTGAAAGTAAAATTCCGATTAACAGACGAAACCGGAATCAAGGAAGAAGAAGTCTATATGGGCACTCTTCCTGTGATGACACAAAATGGTACTTTTATCATTAATGGAGCAGAACGGGTTATTGTCTCTCAATTACACCGCTCTCCAGGGGTTGCGTTTGAACAAGAAAAACATTTAAAAGGACATACTCTTTACTCGTTTAGAGTGATTCCATATAGAGGAAGCTGGCTAGAAGCATCCTTTGATTCTAATGACCTTGTATACATTTATGTAGATAAGAAAAAAAGAAGAAGAAAAGTCTTAGCAACATCATTTATCAGAACTCTTGGATACTCCACGGATTCTGATATTATTGAAGAGTTTTTTAGTACGCGCAGAATCAAAATTAAAACAGATAAAGATTTTACACGAGTTGTAGGTAAAATATTGGCAGAAGATGTGGTAGATGAACAATCAGGTGTTGTTTATGGAAAATCTTCTGAAAAGTTAACTACTGCGATGTTAAAGAGAATGTTAGATGCTAATATTAGCAATATTAAAATTGCAGATGATGCAGATGAAACTTCTCCCATTATAAAAATGCTTCATAAAGATCCTACCGATTCTTATGAGTCTGCATTAAAAGATTTTTATAGAAAAATCAGACCAGGTGAACCTGCAACACTTTCTAATGCCAGATCACTGATTATGCGATTGTTTTTCGATCCAAAACGATATAATTTAGGACGAGTTGGAAGATATAAACTTAACTCCAAACTAAATTTAGAAATCAATGATCAAGTTCTAGATCAAGTAACATTGAGAAAAGAAGATATCATTGAGTCGTTAAAGTATCTTGTTCGTTTGAAAAATGGAGATGAAACAGCTCAAGTAGATGATATCGATCATTTAGCTAATAGAAGGGTGAGATCTGTTGGAGAATTAGTGCAAAATCAATGTCGAATTGGTCTTGCAAGAATGGAAAAAATTATCAAAGAAAGAATGAATTTATTTGATTTTTCTTCCGATACACTCACTCCAGGTAAGCTGATTTCAGCAAAAGGACTTGCTGGGGTATTAAAAGACTTTTTCGGAAGATCTCAACTCTCTCAATTCATGGATCAGGCAAATCCTGTAGCAGAACTTACTCATAAACGAAGATTATCCTGCCTAGGGCCTGGTGGTCTTAATAGAGAACGAGCTGGTTTTGAGGTGCGTGACGTGCATTCCAGTCACTATGGAAGAGTATGTCCTATCGAAACTCCGGAGGGTCCAAACATTGGTTTGATTACTTCGCTCTCTTCTTTTGCTAAAATCAATGAGTTTGGTTTTATTGAAACCCCTTATCGTATCGTTCGAGATGGTGTTGTAACAGAAGAAATTGAATATATGACAGCGGACCAAGAAGAAAACTGTGTTATTGCACAGGCTTCTGCTCCTCTAGATGAATACAACATGTTTGTAGAAGCAACATGTTGGGCTAGAAAAAATGGAGACTCTTTAAAGGTAGATACAACTCTTGCAACTCATATGGACGTTGCACCAAAGCAGCTAGTATCTATCGTAACAGGGCTTATTCCATTTCTCGAGCATGATGATGCTAACCGTGCACTCATGGGATCTAACATGCAACGTCAAGCGGTTCCGTTACTTGTGACGGATGCCCCTGTTGTAGGTACAGGTCTGGAAGGAAGAGCCGCTAGAGACTCTGGAGCTGTAATTGTTGCAGAAGAAGATGGTGTCATTGAATATGTTGATGGCTATAAAATAGTCATTGCATCAGCAGCTAACCTCATGCATAAGAAAACGTATGAATTACGCAAATTTCATCGTTCTAATACAGGTACTTGTATTAACCAAACTCCTCTTTGTAATGTAGGAGACAAGGTTTTAGCAGGTGATGTTGTTGCAGATGGTCCTTCTACTGATAAAGGAGAAATCGCTCTTGGTAAAAACGCACTTGTAGCTTTCATGCCATGGTGTGGATATAACTATGAAGATGCGATTATTATCTCAGAAAAACTCATTCAGAAAGACTATTATACTTCGATCTATCTAGAAGAGTTTGAACTTGCAGCTAGAGATACTAAACTTGGTAAAGAAGAAATTACTAAAGACATTCCTAATGTGTCTGAGGAAGCCTTAAGAAACCTTGCTGACGATGGGATTATTCGTATCGGTGCCGAGGTGAAGCCAGGAGATATCTTAGTTGGTAAAATTACACCAAAATCAGAAACTGAGCTCTCTCCAGAAGAGAGATTGTTAAGAGCAATATTTGGTGAAAAAGCATCGGATGTCAAAGATGCATCTCTTACAGCTCCTCCTGGAACAGAAGGCGTTGTAATGGATGTAAAAGTCTTCTCTAGACGTGATCGTTTATCAAAAACAGATGATGAACTTGTAGAAGAGGCAACAAAACTAAAAGATGTCCATAAGGAATACAGAGAAAAAGAAGAAACTCTCCAAATGGAGCTTCATGAGAAATTAGGAGCCCTTCTGCTTGGAGAATCTGCTCCAGAACCTATTTTACACCGTAAAACAGGTGATGTCATTATCCAAAAAGGGGAAGAAATTACCCAGGAAATGCTAGAAAATCTAGAAGCAGAAGAAATGGATAATCTCATATTCCCAGAATGTGATATTTACGAAACATTAAAAGATATCCTTAAAAAATATACAGCGGTATTCCAAAAACTGCAGGTCGATTACAAATCTGAAATCGAATATCTCAAAAAAGGAGATGCAGAATTAGAACCAGGCGTCATCAGACAAGTAAAAGTTTATATTGCAACAAAACGTAAACTACAAGTCGGTGATAAGATGGCGGGACGACATGGTAACAAAGGTGTCGTATCTAATCTCGTACCAGAAGCTGATATGCCTTATTTAAGTGATGGAACAACAATAGAAATCATTCTAAACCCACTAGGGGTTCCTTCACGGATGAACATGGGACAATTATTAGAAACACATCTTGGTTTCGCTGCTAGACAGTCAGGAATCTATGTGAAGAGCCCAGTGTTTGAAGGCTTCCCAGAATATCAAATTTGGGACATGATGAAGAATCTTGGATACCCAGAAGATGGAAAATTACATCTCTATGATGGAAGAACTGGTGAAAGATTTGATAATAGAGTCGTAGTAGGTTATATCTACATGCTCAAACTATCGCATCTTGTAGCAGATAAAATCCACGCAAGAGCAATTGGTCCATACTCTTTAGTTACCCAACAACCTCTCGGCGGTAAAGCGCAAATGGGGGGACAACGTTTTGGTGAAATGGAGGTTTGGGCTCTAGAAGCTTATGGTGCTTCTCATCTTCTTCAGGAAATGCTTACTGTAAAATCAGATGATGTTTCAGGTAGAACGAGAATCTACGAATCTATTGTTAAAGGAGACAATACGTTAAAAGCTGGTACTCCAGAATCATTTAACGTGCTTGTTAAAGAAATGCAAGGTCTATGCCTTGATATTCGTCCTGAGCAAGAAGAATTAGAAGATTTATTTAATTAATTTCAATGGGCCTGTATTTTTATAGGCCCTTGAATGAAAAAGAATTACCCTTTTAGGAGAAATAATGTACCAAGAAGATTTTGAAGAGTCTCATTTTGATAAACTAACTATCAAAATTGCATCAGATGATGTCATTCGTAATGAGTGGTCAAGGGGTGAAATAAAAAAACCAGAAACGATCAACTATAGAACCTTCAAACCGGAGAAAGGTGGACTTTTCTGCGAGAAAATATTCGGACCTTCTAAAGACTGGGAATGTGCTTGCGGAAAGTATAAAAAGATTAAACACAAAGGAATCGTGTGTGATCGTTGTGGTGTAGAAGTTACCCTATCTAAAGTTCGTAGAGAAAGAATGGCTCATATAGAATTAGCCGTTCCTGTTGTGCATATTTGGTTCTTTAAGACCCAACCCTCTCGTATAGGAAATATTTTGGGTCTGTCTACTTCTGAATTAGAAAGAGTTATTTATTACGAAGAATTCATTGTAGTTGATGCAGGTAGAACAGATTTAGAAAAAAAACAGCTATTAAATGATGTAGAATACAGAGAAGCTCAAGAAAAATGGGGCCCAGATTCGTTTAAAGCGATGATGGGAGCTGACTCGTTGCGAGAGCTATTAGAAAGTGAAGATTTAACCATTTTAGTAGAAGATCTAAAAGATAAACTACGAAAAACAAAATCTCTTCAAGCAAGAATGAAAATTGCAAAGAGATTGAAAATTGTAGAAAGCTTCATGAACTCCCCAAACCGTCCAGACTGGATGGTAATGCATGCTATTCCTGTAATTCCTCCAGATCTAAGGCCACTTGTTCCATTAGA
Organism: Chlamydiales bacterium; assembly: GCA_016213235.1. Classification (GTDB taxonomy): domain Bacteria; phylum Chlamydiota; class Chlamydiia; order Chlamydiales; family JACRBE01; genus JACRBE01. The sequence continues at coordinate 60,784 of JACRBE010000047.1, forward strand.
TGGTGGTAGATTTGCTACATCAGACCTTAATGACCTTTACAGAAGAGTAATCAATAGAAATAACAGACTTAAATCGATTTTAAAGCTAAAAACTCCAGATGTAATTATTCGTAATGAAAAGAGAATGCTCCAAGAGGCTGTAGATGCTCTTTTTGATAATGGTCGTCATGGACACCCAGTAATGGGAGCCGGAAACCGCCCATTAAAAGCTCTTTCTGAGATGTTAAAAGGAAAAACAGGTCGCTTTAGACAGAACCTACTTGGTAAAAGGGTAGATTATTCTGGTCGTTCTGTTATCGTTGTTGGCCCTGAATTGAAATTCAATCAATGCGGTATTCCAAAACAGATGGCTCTAGAATTATTCGAGCCATTTATTGTAAAACGATTAAAAGATCGAGGATTTGTTTATACCATCAGATCCGCAAAGAAGATGATCCATCGCGAAGATCCCGAAGTATGGGATGTATTGGAAGAGATTATCAAAGGACACCCTGTATTACTGAACAGGGCTCCAACATTGCATCGACTCGGTATTCAAGCATTTGAGCCAGTTCTAATAGAAGGTAAAGCAATTCGCATCCACCCTCTTGTTTGCACTGCATTTAACGCAGACTTTGACGGGGACCAAATGGCGGTACACGTACCACTTTCTGTAGAAGCTCAGCTGGAAACAAAACTCCTCATGATGGCACCAGATAATATTTTCTTGCCATCGTCTGGTAAACCAGTAACGATTCCTTCTCAAGATATGATTTTGGGACTTTACTATCTCATGTATGATCCTATTGTCTTCCCAGAAAAAGAAGGTAGAAAAACAAAAATCTTTTCTTCTACACAAGAAGTGTTGAATGCTTTTTATGCTTCTGGAAGCTACAACTGGTATGCTAAAGATTTAAAAGAGGGAGAAAGGGTAGATAATTTGGGTAGGGGATTACATATCCATGAACTCATCAAATTAAGATTAGATGATGGCATTATTGAAACAACCCCTGGGCGAGTTATCTTTAATACCATCGTTCCAAAAGAAGTTGGATTCCAAAACTATGGTCTTCGCAAGAAGAAAATGAGTGAACTTGTTAGCATTATTAAGAAAAAAGTAGGGCTTGAGGCCACTGTTCAATTCCTTGATAATGTTAAAGACCTTGGATTCTCCCATGCTACAAAAGCTGCTCTTTCTATGGGTGTCTGCGATGTAGTTATTCCAAAAGAAAAACAAAAGATCATGGACGAAGCCCATAAGAAAGTAGAAATAGTTATTAAGCAATATGAAGATGGTATTATCACCGGGGGTGAACGCCATTCCAAGATTATTAGTATTTGGACAGAGGCAACAGAGGCTGTGTCAGAGGAACTCTTTAAGTTAATTAAGGAGCCAAAAAATGGAGAATTAAATCCATTATTCTTGATGATGGACTCTGGCGCCAGAGGTAATAAATCACAGGTTAAACAGCTTGGAGCTCTCCGTGGACTCATGGCAAAACCATCAGGTGAGATTATTGAATCTCCAATTACCTCTAACTTTAGAGAAGGATTAAGTGTTCTTGAATACTTTATTTCTTCTCACGGTGCTCGTAAAGGTCTTGCAGATACTGCTCTTAAAACAGCTGACTCTGGTTATTTGACAAGAAGACTCGTTGACGTTGCACAAGATGTACTTGTTTCTGAAGAAGATTGCGGCACCCTCAATGGTATTGAAGTGTCAGCAATTAAACAAGGTCAAGAAGAATTACTTGCTCTGCGAGATAGAATTGCTGGAAGAACAGTATGTGATAATATCTATATGCCTGGCGACCAAACAAAAATGCTTGCAAAAGCAGGGGATATTTTGACTGCAATACAATCAGAGGTGATTGATGATGCCGGTATTGAAGTCATTAAAATCAGATCTACTCTTACTTGTGAAACAAAACGAGGAATATGTGCAAAATGTTATGGTACTAACCTTGCAAACGGAAAAACCATAGCCCTTGGAGAAGCAGTCGGTATTATCGCAGCGCAGTCCATCGGGGAACCAGGTACTCAGTTAACAATGCGTACGTTCCACTTGGGAGGTATTGCTTCTGCTAACGTTTCTCCAGAACTTGTTGCTTCCGGCAATGGTATATTAGTATATATCGACCTAAGAACAGTAAGAAATGAAGAAGGTATTTGGCTTGCACTAAACAAGAATGGATTTTTACATGTAGTAAGAGATGAAGGAAGATCGTTGGATGAATATAAGAAATTATTGAACTCCAAATCGATCGAACCTCTTCAAACATTCCAGATCGAACTTGGTACGCAGATTCTTCTTGAAGATGGCTCTAGAGTAAAACCAGGTCAAAAAATTGCTAGCTTTGAGCAGCATAATATTCCAATCATCTGTGAAAAACCAGGTTTTGTAAAATATGAAGACCTAGTAGAAGGTATCTCGACACAAAAGTCTATCAACAAGCAAACCGGACAAATAGAATTTGTTGTAAAGCAACACAGAGGGGAGTTACATCCACAAATCGTTATCTATGCAGATAGAGAATATAACGAATTGGTGGGTACCTATGCTGTACCATCTGGAGCTTTTATCTCCGTAGAAGAGGGAGATAAAGTAGCAGCTGGTATGATTTTAGCAAGACTGCCACGTGGTGCAATTAAGACAAAGGATATTACCGGGGGTCTTCCAAGAGTTGCAGAGCTTTTTGAAGCAAGAAGACCAAAAGATGCGGCAGAAATTGCTAAGATCGATGGAGTTGTGGACTTTAAAGGAGTTCAAAAGAACAAACGTATTGTTATTGTTCGCGATGAAATATCAGGTATGGAAGAGGAGCATTTAATTCCTCTTACAAAGCACCTTATCGTTCAACGTGGTGACCAGGTAATCAAAGGTCAACAATTAACAGATGGTCTTGTTGTTCCTCAAGAGATTTTGGATATTTGCGGTGTACGTGAGCTGCAAAAATATCTTGTTAACCAGGTACAGGAAGTGTATCGCCTGCAAGGGGTAGATATTAACGATAAACATATTGAAATTATCGTTAGACAGATGCTCCAAAAAATCAGGATCACAGATCCAGGTGATACAACATTCCTATTTGGTGAAGATGTTGATAAGAAGATATTCCATAATGCCAATAAGAAAGTAATATCAGAGGGTGGAAAACCAGCTCAGGCAGCTCCTGTGTTACTTGGTATTACAAAGGCATCTCTTGGTACAGAATCCTTTATTTCAGCTGCATCTTTCCAAGAAACGACAAGGGTTCTTACAGATGCTGCGTGTGAAGGTAAGACAGACTTCCTTCTTGATTTCAAATCCAACCTTATCATGGGACACATTATTCCAGGGGGTACAGGATTCCCAGATTACTATAAACGGGTAAGAAAACTCGTAGATAGAGAAGAAGAAGAAGAAATGGAATTTGTATTTAACGATTAATCGAATGACTAGTCATTAATATAGATTTTATCTATCAAAAGGCATAGCAATTAATTGCTATGCCTTTTTTGTTAATCAGGTTTAATCTTCTGTTTCACGCTCTGCTATTGTTGCCGTCCAAGTAGCACGGAGTACAGCATCAATCAAACTCTCTCCATGCCGCATTATTAGACTTCTTGCATAACTAAAAATTTTAGTATCTAATGCTTTCCTTTTTAAAGTAATGGAAGGGAAAATGCAAAAATATCAAAAGACAAAAGAACTTACACAAGAAGAATTCAGAAGATTAACCGGTTAAACCGGAGACATTTCAAACGATGTTAGAGTGTTTAAAAGAGGCTGAATTGAAGAAAAAATCTCAAAGAGGGAAACCAAATCAACTCAGTATGCAAGAAGTCTAATATAAAAGATGATTTATTTCTTCTAATGTTTTATAGAGCGAGAATAGAGGATGTTTGTAGGGGAATTCATTGAAGGCATTAGATAAAGAGCGACGCCTGGTCATCATAGCAACGACATTTGGTAATATCATTGAATGGTATGAGTTTGGATTATACATCTACCTAGCCCCTATTATTATTAAGCTTTTTTTCAACGATTCTTCTTCCATCAGTAATATGGTCAATGGACTGCTTATTTTTGCTATAGGATTTTTATCTAGACCTCTTGGAGGATTATTATTCGGATATATTGGTGACCGCTTTGGAAGAAAAACTGCGATTATGACATCAATTACCTGTATTACTCTCCCAACATTTCTTGTCGGTATTCTACCAACCTATGCACAAATTGGTGTTTTGGCATCTACTTTTTTAGCAATTACCCGTTTTTTACAAGGTATTCCAGTTGGAGGTGAGTTTCCAGGAACCATCTGTTATTTGATAGAAAATGCGGAGCCAAAGCAAACAGCTTTTTTTGGTAGCTGGGCTTTTTTTGGGTCCCAAATTGGTAGCTTATTAAATATTGTAGAATGTGTCCTTTTTACCAAATATCTGTCACATGAACAACTATTATCCTGGGGATGGAGGCTCTCTTTTATTGTCGGTGGACTCATTGGACTGCTGGGATTGTTTTTACGACATAAATTAAAAGAAACCCCTATTTATGAGCGCTTAAAAACTCATGAAGAAATCGTTCAATCTCCCATTCGTCAATCGTTTCGTCATTATAAGAGTAAAATGTTCAAGGGTTTTCTCGTATCAGCACTGCCACTTGCCGGATACTACATGATTTTTGTTTTTATCCCTTTCTATTTCCAGCAATTCTTACAAACCTCTTTTATACAAAGTATGATAATCAATGGTAGCTTATTACTGTTATCCACAATTCTTCTGCCGCTATATGGCAGGCTTGCCGATAAATATAATAAAAGGAAAATACTTATTTGGAGCGCAGCTGCTATTATTTTTTTCTCTTACCCTCTTTATATATCGTTTGATAGATCTTCCGTGATACTTTTGATCAGTATCGAGATTATTCTTGTCATTTTACTCAGCATCCATTTTGCTCTTATTCCTGATACTTTAGCGCCATTATTCCCGAGTTCTGTACGGTTTACTTGTGTTGCTTTTAGCTATAATATGTGTAATAGCCTGCTAGCAGGAGCTTCTCCTTTTGTATCGCTTTATCTTATGCAAGAAACAAGATCTCCGACTATTCCGAGCATTATGCTGATAGTTTTTTCTTTATTAACCATCTATGGTGTAATGAGAAAAAGATAAAGTAAGGTGTTGGTTTCAAGGATTTAGTGTATTCTGTAGGTTTTGTAAACTGGTAATAACATCTTGTTGAATTTCTGAACTATTTGGATTTTCATGATAGATAGCTAGTTCTTGTTGTAGAACATTTAGATCTGCTTTTGTTTGATTTGGGTTATTGGAACAGGTTATGAGTGCATCCGTATAGCCGGGTGTACTTAGTACCCATTGCAAGATTCCTCCTATTTTCACATTTGGGTCCTCTGCAAAAGATTGAATAAGCACATCTACTGCTTGTACGATATCAGTTGGATTTTGTCCAATGCCTATCCAAGTCGCACAATCTCCGGATAATTCATAAATAGATGGTAAAATACCAGGATTTCTTTCTACTATATAGTTTTGTAAGCCGTCTAGTAATCCTTGCAGTTCACTAGACCATGATGCTCTTTCGGATGGCTCATAGCCAACTTGATTTGCAAGTGTTGTTAAACCACTTTTGTTATCTACAAGAAAAGCCTCAAATTTTAAAGCTTGCTTTGGTGTCGGATTTTTAATGAATGCCATATATTGGTCATTATACTGTGTCTGTAAGAAAAATTGATTAGAAGATGGTTCAAAGCCCATAGGACCACCAACAGGATGAATACTCATAAAAACCTCATAATATATTGTTAGCTTCATTAGTACAAAAAACAAAATTAATATCAATGTTTATAAAACAATTGATATTAGATTAATTATTTAATAACATGATTTTAATCTGATTAATAGAAGGCGTATGCGAATAAGAGGAATTATAACCGTTTATTTATCTGCACTAATACAAGGTGTTGTGCTTGTTGTCTTTCCGGCAATCAGTAGCATTTTTACCTCTGCACAAGGATTTCAGCTATCTAGCGCAGCCTATGGAAGTTTATTTATTCCTCAAGCCATCATCTCTATTATTTTTTCCCTATGGAGTACAACATTAATACGCAAAGTTACCATAAAAAAAGTGTTTTTGATAGGGCTTATCGCTAATTTAGTAGCGATGGGCTTACTTACATTCAGTTGTTTAGTGATGAAAAACAATCATATTTCTTATGTTGTTTTATTACTTGCAACTGCGAGTCTTGGGCTTGGCTTTGGACTTACAGTCCCATGCGTTAATACCTTTGCAACTCTCTTTTTTCCTAAAAAAATAGATGCAGCACTCCTTTTTTTAAATGCCTTACTTGGTCTAGGTACTGCAATGGCCCCTATTTTTTTTCTACTCTTTGTTGGAATGGGGTTTTGGTGGGGATTGCCACTGCTTTTGGGTACTTTAATAGTAGTTCTTATCTTGTGCAGTTATTGTTTATCCCTTACAAGTGATGCAGGAGACAAAACTACTACCTATAAACTATCGAAACTGCCAAAGCAATTTTGGATATTTGCAGCATTTGCTTTAGTATATGGCATCATAGAAACAGTGAATGGGAACTGGGTGGTGGTTTATATGAGTAAAAACGTCAAAGAAACTGCGTTTATTGCCTCCTTATCCTTAACTAGTTTTTGGGCCATGGTTACGATTGGAAGAGTCTTTTTTGCTTTAATAGAAAAACTACTTCCTGAAAAGCGAGTGTTTCAACTACTGCCTTTTATCGCAGCAATAGGGTTTGTTTTTATTTCTTTATTGCCACTACACAGCAAGCACCTGGGAATAATAGCCTTTGGCCTGGTTGGTTTTGGATGCTCAGCACTCTTACCGCTTATTATCAGTTTTACGAGCCAAAGCTTCGGATATATTAGTAAGACACTATCAGGAATCATCATTGCCTTTTATATGATGGGATATGGCCTTGGAGCTTTTGGGGTCGGCTCTTTGCAAGATATGTTAGGACTTAGCCTGAAAGCTATCTTTGGCATGTCTGTCGGGATTTCTATTATACTTGGGTTTTTATCCTTTGCTATTATCAAAGTGCAGCAAACACTCTCAAAGTAGAACTCTATTAGATTATCTTTGTTAATCGTGGCGTAGCTGGTGTGCCAGAAAAACAACTGTTACAACCAGGACTGTTATCGGTGGTAGTGCTGGCGCTTGTTCTGCAGTGTGGATGGTTTTTCATGGTACAAATATAGGTGCACATATTTGCCGGCATCAAATGGAAACTACTTTAGAAAATTTGGTAGATCCATCTAGTAGCGGATCTCCAGTTGTAGCAATAGGTGTAGGTCTTGTGATTACTGCTATTTGTATTGGTGAGATTGGGACTGTTGGTGCGCTATCGGGTGCTGTTTGTGGTTATCTACTAGCAGATCGAGTTGCTAATGCTATTTTAGGAAAGAAAAAAGCCGAATAATAACATTCAAGATGGGCTTATGAAAGCCTATCTTGAATAAATTGCTCTAGTTTTGCCGTATCTTGTGCAAATTTACGGATACCTTCCGATAGCTTTTCTATAGCCATTTGATTGTCATTAACCATCCATCGAAATGTCTTTTCATCCATATGCATCTTTTCAAGAGGAGATTTTTTAGCATCTTCCAGTGTTAGTTTTCTAGGAACTGACCCAGAAGCTTCTTCTAATTGCTTTAACAAGTCAGGCGCTATCGTTAATAAATCACATCCAGCTAATTCCAGTATTTCTCCAATATTTCTAAAACTAGCGCCCATGATCTGAGTCTTATACCCAAATTTTTTATAATAGTGGTAAATCGTGGTCACAGATTTCACGCCAGGATCTTCTTGTGGTGCAAAATCTCTTCCTTCATGTGCCTTATGCCAGTCTAATATTCTTCCTACAAAAGGGGAGATGAGTGTAGCGCCGGATTCCGCACAAGCGATTGCTTGCGCTAGAGAAAACATGAGCGTCATGTTACAGTGAATACCCTCTTTCTCCAGAACCTTTGCCGCTTGTACCCCTTCCCAGGTAGAGGCTAGTTTAATTAGTATACGCTTGCGATCAACGCCTGCTGCTTCATATAAAGCGATATATTCTTTAGCTTTAGCAAGGCTACCTTCTATATCAAATGAAAGACGGGCATCGACCTCAGTAGAAACCCTACCAGGAACAATCTTTAATATTTCCACCCCAAAGTTCACAAACACTTTGGTAATAAAGTGTCTTAGTCTTTCCTCTTTTTTTGCAGAGTGTTTTTTTGCATATACAATGGCATCTTCGATTAAAGGAGCATACTCCTTGATTTGAGCGGCTTTTAAAATTAAAGAAGGATTGGTTGTTGCATCCGTTGGCTTATATTTCTTAATCTCATTAATCTCTCCGGTATCTGCCACAACAGTAGTAATCTTTCTAAGTTCGTCGAGCTTACTCATACCTAAAACCTCTTCTTTTGCGTCTTTAATTTATTATATTGCTTCAAAAAATCTTCAATTTCAATAGTTGTTTTTAAATTTTCTACGATTAATTCTGTTTTTTTATCTTTACTTAACTGGTGGAGTGCTTGTTCTAGGTCCTCTTTATCCAGTTTGATTTTTTGCCTTCCTATTAATTTCATTCCTTTTATGCTAAGTTTTTTATCTTCTTGTTGTAGGTACATAAAAAACAAGCGATTGTCTCGCAAAATGGGGGAAAAATAACCATTTTTTCTTGTTAAAAAACAATCCAAGGAATCATCATCTTTGATGATCTCCATTTCAAGACCGTATTCTTTTTGTAGTAGGTAGCATAATTTGACAAGAGGGTAACTCGTCCCAATAGACTCAAGCGTGCTGTTGCTTTGTTTGTTGCAACTACATAAAAATCCAAAAAAAATTATTTTAATGTAAAAGAAGAAAAGGTTTTTAAAAAATCTTTTTCTATCTGAGGAAATTCTTTTTTTAAGGCACATGCTGTTATGATATATGCTGTTTCTTGTTGCAGTAGTATCATTTGTAATATCCGAATATCTCCAAATGTCTGTTTTTTATCAATTTGTAATAAATAAGCCTTCCCACTACCTGTTTTAAGCATGGGGAATTCCGTCATGGAATAACCAGCTTTGTTGTTATAGTTCCCTTTTACTTCTTTCATATACTGAAAGGCGGATAATGTGGTTTTTTCTACAGCTATATTAATGGAAGGGGAAAAGCCTGTCTTGTCTTTGTACAAATAATTTTTTACAATGGAAGAGTTTGACCCTTTTCGAACTACTTCCATGAATGCATCCGGAACTACAATAGAAGGCTCTTGTCCAAGCAAATGGGAAAAAACAACATAAGAAAAGCATACGCAACCAAAAAGAAAATTCTTTCCCATTTTTTTTCACATTTAAAGAGGAGGAGGTGCCTGAACTGGAGGCCCAGGAGTAGGAGTAGAATGTATGTTAGATACAGCATTACTTGGTTTAATCACTAACGAGATAACACCAATTGCTATTGCCATACCAAGACCCCAGCCTACCATCGATGTAGCGATAGATTCAGCAACGCTATCATCTGGTGCAAAACCTAGATAGTTGCTCGAACTCTCTGTCATACTAACCTGGTTGTCATATTTTTCATTATCGTTTTCTACGCCATATACCTGCATAAAACCAAGAGAAATCATCGTAGTTAATAAAACTGTCTTCTTCATTTTAAGATGCCTCAAGTAAAAACTCGTTATATAAACCGTATAACAGATTTTTAGAAAAAATAAAAAGGTTTAGATGGAATATCTATTGGATTTTTAATTTTTTTAATGTACCATAATGAAAAATCGCAGAGATTGGAGCTTGCTATGACGCAGATCGATACAGGCAATGAAAAGATAAAAAAAATATGTGATGTATTAAAAGCACAGACCTTAGATCCTGCTAAGGAAGAAGCGAAAAAAATCATTGAAATAGCAAAAAAAGAAGCGGAAAAAATAGTTAAAGAGGCAAAAGAGAAGTCAGCTCAACTCATAACTATCGCGGAAACAGAGTGCGAAGATAAAAAAAGACTGATGGAAGCTTCATTGAAGCTCGCTTCAAGACAAGCAGTTTCATCTTTAAGACAAAAAATCTCGCAAGATCTCTTTTCTAAAGAATTTTCTCTCATCGTAAAACAGGTAATGCAAAAGCCTTCTATTATTGCAAAAGCAATAGAGGCTGCCATTGGACAGGTAGGGCATGGGAAAGAATTTTCTGATATTTTAATTGAACTGCCAAAAGTAGTTTCCCCAGATCAAATTATTCAGGAATTAACTCAAACAATAAAAGATAAACTTTCTAAACAACAGCTGCAAATTGGTGATATAGAAAGTGGTGTAGTGATTCACAAACAACATGATAATATAGCAATTGATCTTACAGAAGAATCTGCAACCCAATTGCTTGGACGTTATATTACAGAACATTTGCAACAATATATTTTTAGCTAACATGAGTCAATATTGTTTTTTACAAACAGTTCTTCCTCCTCTTGTTTTTGATAGCGATCCTCTTATCTCATTCGAGGAATTGATGAATCTTTTTGAGATGAATCTTTCTAAAGATGACTTGAAAAAGGTCGCTTTAATCAAGAAGGTCTTTGATTTAAGAAATCTTGTTGAGCTCTCTACTCAAAGTCATCTGTTCCCTTACGGGAATTTGCAAAAAAATGAATTGCAAGATGCTATTTCTGATAAAGAGTTTTTCGATTATGAAGTGTTTGAATTTCTTTCCGAGCATGAAACACCTGTAGAGATGAGAAAACATTTTTATCAGCTTTTAACAAAATTTTTCCAACGACAATTACAAGAAACCACAGGGTTTTTACTCTGTTTTTTTACCTTTGAACATCATTTGCGGATTGCAATTGCAGGTTATCGAGCAAAAAAAGAGGGAAGAGACTTAGTAAAGGAATTGATCTTTGAAGATATAAACGATCCGTTTGTCATGCAAATATTGATACAAAAGGATAGCGCTTCCTTTGAATTCCCATATGAATTTCAAGATTTGCAGAAAATATTAACAGAAACTTCCACTCCAGAAGAAGAATACAAAGCAGTATTAAAATATCGGTTTGATTATTTCATGAACGATATTTATCAAAAAAACTTTTCCATTGACCCACTACTGGCTTATATGGTGCAGTTAATCTACTTGGAGATGCTCCATAAATTAGAGCAGATAAAAGGGGAAGAAATTATCAATCATTTAGTTAGGAATATCGGATGAGTACAGCACAAGTCGATCATAAGTATGCTACTGGAAAAGTAACAAAAGCATTTGGGAACCTGTTATATGTCGCATTTGAAGGCAACATAAAACAGGGGGAAGTTGCTTTTGTTCATGTGGGAGATACGCGCTTAAAAGCAGAGGTGATTGAAATAAAAGGGACAGAGGCAAAGGTCCAAGTGTTTGAAGACACTAGAGGCATAGAAGCAGGCTCGTTTGTTGATTTTACGACATCTCTTTTAGAGGCAGAACTAGGGCCCGGCCTTATCAGCTCCATTGTAGATGGATTGCAAAACCCTTTAGAAGAAGTGGCTAATGTTACCGGTTTATATCTCTCCAGAGGAGTATACCTTCCTCCGATTAATCGTGAAAAAAGATGGGATTTTCAACCTCTTGCAAAGATAGGTGATACTGTCAAAAGAGGAGATTTCCTCGGATTTACGATGGAGAGTAGATTCCATCATTATATCATGGTTCCTTTTAACTTCTTTGACTCCTATGAAGTAAAATGGATTGCTGAAGCGGGTGCTTATAATGTAGAACAGGAAATTGCAAAAGTAGTAGATAAGCATGGGCATGAGCATTCCATTAAGATGCTACAAAAATGGCCAGTAAAGCTCCCTTTAATGGAAGGAAAAAAAATAAAAGCCAAGGAAATGATGGATACGGGTATGCGGATTATCGATACCCAATACCCTATATTAAAAGGTGGAACCTTCTGCTCTCCGGGGCCATTTGGAGCTGGAAAAACAGTGTTGCAACATCATCTTTCTAAATACTCTTCTGTTGACATTGTTGTAATCGTAGCCTGTGGAGAGAGAGCAGGAGAGGTAGTGGAAGTGTTAAGAACATTTCCTCACTTGATTGATCCTCATACCAACGAATCATTGATGAGTAGAACAATTATTATTTGTAATACATCATCTATGCCGGTTGCTGCAAGAGAAGCTTCTGTATATATGGGTGTGACTATTGCAGAATACTACAGACAAATGGGCCTGCAGGTTCTTCTACTTGCAGATTCAACCTCAAGATGGGCTCAAGCGATGAGAGAAATGTCCGGACGGCTAGAAGAAATACCAGGGGAAGAGGCTTTCCCGGCTTATTTATCTTCCAGAATTGCTGCTTTTTATGAACGTTCTGGAAATTTACAGCTGAAAAATGGCAAAGAGGGCTCTTTAACAATTGGAGGAGCTGTATCTCCGGCGGGCGGGAACTTTGAAGAGCCGGTAACACAAGCAACACTAGCCGTAGTAGGCGCTTTTCTAGGCCTTTCCAGGGAGCGATCCAATGCAAGAAAATATCCTGCGATTGATCCTTTGATCTCATGGTCTAAATATACTTCTATTGTTGGTGATTTTTTAAGCCGTGATGCAAAACATTGGAAGCAAACGGTAGCAGATGCAAATGAAATATTAAGACAAGGGGATGAAATTGGTAAGAGGATGGAGGTTGTGGGAGAAGAGGGTGTTACGCTAGGTGACCTGATTCTTTATCTTAAAGCAGAGCTGTATGAATTTTGTTATTTACAGCAAAATGCTTTTGATAAAGAAGATTGTTATTGTCCTATTGAAAGACAAATAGTGCTTCTTGTTTTGATTGAACAGGTATTCCAATCAGAAATCAACTTTAATTCTTTTGATGAAGCTAGATCGTTTTATCTTTCCTTACAAAATAGTATTAAAAATATGAACTTTATGACGTTTAAATCAGAAAAATACTATGCAGCTTATAAGCAAATCGAAGAGAAAATTGCCCATGCTGTAAAAGGGAGTGCAAAAGTATGAGAAGAGTACACGAAAGAATCATCGATATTAAAGGTAGTTTGCTATCTGTAATAGCAAAGGGAGCGAAGCTGGGAGAACTTGCAAAAGTAGAAAAAGGCGATGGTACCTTTACGTTTGCTTCTGTACTGCGCCTGGAAAATGAAAAGGTCACTCTTCAAGCCTTTCAAGATACTAAAGGGATCTCCACAGGGGATAAGATTGTTTTCTTAAATCAACAGATCAAAGCAACATGTGGGGATGATCTACTTGGAAGACGATTAGATGGCATGTGTGAGCCAATGGATGGTGGTCCACGTATTACTGGCAGGCAAGTCGAAATTGGACAGCCCTCTTTTAATCCAGTAAGACGTGTGGTGCCTCATCAATTAGTCAGGACAAATATTCCTATGATTGATCTATTTAATTGTCTTGTGAAATCGCAAAAAATACCTATTTTCTCTGTTCCTGGAGAGCCATATAACGAACTGCTCATGAGAATCGCGAATCAAACAGATGCTGATATTGTTGTAATTGGTGGGATGGGCTTGCGCTATGATGATTATTTGTCATTTATTGATAACGCAGAAAGATCAGGATCCATGGACAAAACGATTATGTTTACACATCTTGCAACGGATCCTGCCGTAGAATGTCTGCTTGTGCCTGATATGGCACTTGCTGTTGCAGAAGAGTTTGCTGCAAAAGATAAAGACGTGCTAGTACTACTTACCGATATGTCTGCTTTTGCAGATGCAAATAAAGAGATATTGATTTCAATGGATCAAATCCCTTCGAATAGAGGATATCCAGGGTCTTTATATTCCGATTTAGCTTCAAGATATGAAAAGGCAGTAGACATCGATGGGAGCGGCTCTATTACACTTATCTCTGTAACCACCATGCCAGGTGGAGATGTTACCCATCCTATACCGGATAACACCGGCTATATTACAGAGGGACAATTTTATCTCAATGGTGGAAAAATCGATCCTTTTGGATCACTTTCTCGATTAAAACAACAAGTGATCGGTTCTGTAACAAGAGAAGATCACGGAGATATAGCAAATAGCCTTATCCGTCTTTATGCAGATTCAAAAAAAGCACAAGAAAGAGCTGGTATGGGATTTAAAATTTCCCGTTGGGATGAGAAACTTCTTAGATATAGCAAGCTGTTTGAAGATAAATTAATGAATTTAAGAGTCAATATCCCTCTGGAAGAAGCGTTAGATTTAGGATGGAAAATATTAGCGGAGTGTTTCAAATCAGAAGAGGTGGGCATTAAGCAAACATTTGTAGATAAATATTGGCCACTTGAAGGGAAGTAATGGCACAAATTAGGTTAACAAAAAGCGAACTGCGTCTGCAGCAGGTGAAATTACTGCAGCTGTCTAAGTATCTCCCTACTCTGCAGCTGAAAAAAGCGATGCTTCAAATAGAGGTAAATAACGCAAATATAGAAATCGTTTCACTTGAAGATACCTATGAAAAAATGAAAGGAAATATCTCCTTATTTGCTCGTCTTTTAACAGCATATTCGCTCGATGAGTTCTTTGATAACCTACGTATAGAAACAACAGTGCTAGATTATGAAAATATAGCAGGAGTGGAAATTCCTATTTTAAATCATGTGAAATTTGTTTCTACAAATTACTCTTATTTTGTTACGCCGCTTTGGTGGGACTCTGCAATCAAACTCATGCGCGAGTTGTTAGTGCAAAAACAAAAAATTGCTATTGCAATTCAAAAACGAGACTTGCTTCAAAAAGAATTAAGAGATGTTTCTATTCGGGTAAACCTTTTTGAAAAAATTCTGATCCCGAGAACAGAGGCTAATATAAAAAAAATAAAAGTATTCTTAGGAGATCAGCAGTTATCTGCTGTTGCACAAGCAAAAGTTGCAAAAGAAAAAATTATTTTGAAAAAAGATGCTGAGGTAAGCTAGTGATCATTAATTTGGGCAAATATTTGTTCTTTGGTACTAAAATGGATCTGGATCTTTTTTTTCAAAAAGCACAAAAGCTTGGACTGATTGAATTCATACCTGCACAGCATCAGAGACATCAAGCCCCTAGTTATATCGATAAAATGATGCAGGCTATTCAAATCCTCAAAAAACAACCTCTTCTTACCGATCATTATCCAGAAGATCTGAATGCTGCAGATGTTGTGGATGGAATTTTAAATTGCAAAACAGAAATAGATCACCTTTTTGAAGATAAACGCATTGTATTAACAGAAATAGAGAAACTATTGCCATTTGGAGATTTTTCTTTAGATGAAATAAAAGAGATAGAAGATTCTAGCGATCTCCACATGTACTTCTATGCAGCAAAACATGGGAAAGAAGGGAATAAAGATATTTCTCCTGATCTGATACATGTAAATACAGATCATGATCTTGATTATTATATTAGTTTAACCAAACAACCTATTCAGCATCACGGGCTTTACATCATTCAAATTACACAAAATTTATCTACTCTAAGAGAAGAGCTCGAGATTATCCAAAGAAAAACAAAACTGAAAAGACATGAGCTAAAAGAATTTGCCAAATATCTTCCTTTATTAAAAACCAGGTTGATAGAAGATTTGAATCACATGAATCTTGTTAATGCAAAATTGGATGTAGATTTAAAACTCGAAGAATCTATTTTTATCGCAGAAGCATGGGTTCCTCATAAGTATATCCATAAAATTAAACAAATCATAAAGCCACTTCATGTGGTGTGTGAAGAGATCGCTATTGAAAAACATGATAGAGTCCCTACCTATATGGAAAACCAGGGTATTGGTGCCATAGGAGAAGATCTTGTACACATTTATGATGTGCCTTCCACAAATGACAGAGACCCATCTATTTGGGTCTTTTTTAGTTTTGCTCTTTTCTTTTCTATGATTGTGGGGGATGCAGGATATGGATTTATCTATTTGCTAGTCGCCTTATTTTTAAAATGGAAATATCGCAAAGCTAAAGGACTCCTTAATAGATTTATAAAGTTAACCAAGATGCTATCGATTACTTGTATTGTTTGGGGCTTTTTGATTACCTCCTTTTTTGGCCTAGAGCTAAGCCCGAGTAATCCTCTGACAAAATTTTCCTTAACAGGATTTTTAGCTCAAAAAAAAGCCACTTATCATATCCAGCAAAAAGATGGTGTTTATCAGTTGTTACTAGAAGAATATCCTGCTCTGAAAGGGATAACAGATCCTAAACAATTTCTCCTTTTGGGAACGGTGGTTGAAAATGGAGAGATTGTCTACCAAGTATCAAAAGACTTTACCGACAATATCATGATGGAAATCTCTCTCATTGTAGGGATGGTTCATGTGAGCCTCTCCTTACTACGCAATATAAAAAGATCATATTCCCACATAGGCTGGACCCTGTTTATTTTTGGAGGGTATTTTTATTTTCCAAAAATATTGGATGCCAGCTCTTTAATCAATGTTTTGGGTGTAATGAGCGCAGAGACTAGTTGTGAAGTGGGACTTCAATTACTCGGCACTGGTGTTTTTCTCGCAATTTTATTATCCATGATTCAAAACAGCATCTTTAAAGCTCTCTATGAACTCTTCAAAATTATCGAGATATTCGCTGACGTGCTTTCCTATTTACGTCTATATGCTCTTGGCCTAGCTTCCATGATCCTTGCCAACACCTTCAATGGAATAGGAAAGGATGCAGGCTTGTTTTTTGGTTGCCTCATTATTTTAGTAGGGCATGTGACGAACATTGTTTTGGGAATTATGTCTGGAGTGATTCATGGTCTGCGTCTTAACTTCCTAGAGTGGTATCACCATAGCTTTGAGGGAGGCGGTAAAAAGTTTAATCCATTAAAATTATTAAGTATAAGGAGTGAATAATTATGTTGAGCTTTGCAATGGCAGGACCGGCGTTTGTTTTGGGTCTCGGCTGTATAGGTAGCGCAATCGGATGTGGTATTGCCGGTATGGCGTCTCACGGTGTCATGA
Source organism: Chlamydiales bacterium (assembly GCA_016213235.1). Taxonomy (GTDB): domain Bacteria; phylum Chlamydiota; class Chlamydiia; order Chlamydiales; family JACRBE01; genus JACRBE01. The sequence continues at coordinate 77,712 of JACRBE010000047.1, forward strand.
GCCGTATAGATGAAAATCATGGTAAATTTATTGGTATGTCTGCTGTACCTTCTTCTCAAGCTATTTATGCATTTGTACTGATGCTGCTGATGCGAAATGCAATCCGTGCAAATACTCTATCTCCACTTGATGGGGTTGCTATTGGTATTTCTATCGGAACTGTTATTTTATTATCAGCTGTTTATCAGGGCATGTGCGCCGCAACAGGTATACAAGCTGCAGCAAAACAACCTGCAATATTTGGTAAATGTTTTGCCGCTCTTGGTATCGTAGAGTCTTTTGCACTCTTTGCGTTTGTATTTGCTTTATTGCTATTATAATACGATTAACTTGCGCTCTCACTCCACTTGTGTGTAAGTATGGTAAAAGAGCGCAAAGCTTGGTTTCATGTCGTAAACTTCTCAGACGCCTACTGGTTTTTCAAATTGCATGGTAAATGCAAAACGGTTCCCAACCATGCATCTTTCTTGAAAGCCGGTTGTTTTAGCTAATCGACGAACTGTTTTTCTACTTTGGAAATGAGGATCGAAAATGACCTCTGTTATCGACAATATGCCCCCTGGCTTAAGAGCATTAAATATCTCTTTTAATGCAGTTTCCTGGTGGGGGATTTCACCTAACACAGTGACCAGCAAGGCCCGGTCATACTGACTATGCTCTAATTTACCATCTCCAATACCAGCTTGAAGAAATTGAATGTTATGCAAGTTTGCAACTTTCGCTTTTTCCTGCACTCGGTCGAGCATCCCGGACTGTATGTCTACTGCCCATACTTCTCCTTGTGGGCCGATCTTTTTTGCAATGGGCAATGTAATCCTCCCTGGGCCACACCCAGCATCAAGCACTTTCATACCGATCTTAAGATCTAGGTGTTCAATAATACTACTTGCTCGGTTAGTCTTGGTGAATGGATTGTCAAGTTCTACTAAAGAACTTAACCAGACTGGACAAGGAAGTACCAACCGACGCGAAGAAAATCTCCATAGGATGCCGATTAACACCATAAGAGCTAGAAATCCAAGCGAGATGTATATTAAAGTTTTCATGATACGAAAGTCCCAAGTTCGATATCTTTTTAGTATAGTTTTCCTCATTTTTTATTACTACTGGCTTGTTGCCATATAGCGATTGGTGCTATGATATTGTGTTTTATTGTGAAATAATTATTTTTTTCTAAAAACAACGGTTTTATAAAGGAGTTTTATCATGGCAAGTCAATGTAATACTAATTGTATATGCGCTGCTATACTAGCGCCTGCTCTTATAACAACAAATTTCTTAGCAGAATGGAGAGATGATAATGCACACGACTCATGTATCTATGGAGCTTTCAAACGCGCTGTTACTCTTCCTATTGGGTTAATAGCATCTATCGCTACCTTAGTAGAAGGAGTGGTATGGTCTGTTTTTGCTCTTCTTTTATTACCTTTGGCATGCTGCGCGGGGTTTATAGACAAGGATGCAGGAGACAAATTTTCTGGAGTGCTACATGGTGTAGTACTACTACACTTTACATTAGGTGGAGTGGGAGTGATTAGCTCAATTACTCAAGTAGCTACAGATAAGTTTTTGATTGTTGACTGCTAGGGTTAATTTTAATTTAAATTATACTATTAAAAAGCTGTCAAATCAAAATTTTACAGCTTATAATCTTCCTTAAAACCATAACAAAGGATATTTTATATGGATAATTGTACTGCTTATACATCGCCAATGATGGCGGGGACTGTCCTACTTTCTATGTGGAGAGATGAAGAATCAAGATCACGTGAAGGAGCTCCTCTAGTTGATAAAGGCGAGAGTTGTTTATACAAAACATGTAAACGAGCTATAGCCTTGCCTGCAGGGCTAGTACTTAGCACAGCAGCTATAGTAGAAAGTGCCGTAAAATCAATTTTTGCTCTTCTTTTATTTCCCATGATATGCTTTGATGCAACAAGTGGTTTTTATAACGAAGTGATAGTCGGGGTGATGCTAGTTGGATTTGTTGTTGGTGCTGTGGGGATCGTTTCTTCATTAACGCAGCTTGCTACTAAAAATTTCTTTATGTGTAATTCGAACGCATAAAATAAATAGATAAAAGATCTGTTGTTTTCGTGAAGCTATAAAAATAAAAATCGATAGCTTTTTCTTTTGTTTAAATGATTCCTTGCAGTATAACCCAAAAAAAAGGGTTATCATATGACGTTTAGGGAAGAGGAAGATGCTCTCGGTGTCGTGTTTGTCCCATCAGATAAATATTGGGGAGCTCAAACAGAACGGTCTATTGAGAACTTTCCCATTGGTGGACATAAGATGCCAATAGAGGTCATTCACGCACTTGCATTGATAAAGAAAGCCGCTGCCATTACCAATCATACACTGGGCATACTAGATAAAGATAAAAAAGAATTCATTGTAGCTGCAGTAGATGAAATACTGGCCGGGAAATACAATGATCAGTTTCCTTTGGTTGTATGGCAAACAGGCTCTGGCACCCAGTCTAATATGAATGTCAATGAGGTCATTAGCAATATTGCTGCTGAAAAAGCAGGAAGCTACCTTGGCTCAAAAGATCCTGTGCATCCAAACGATCATGTTAATAAATCACAATCTTCCAATGATGTATTCCCTAGTGCATCATCGATTGCTGCAAGATTAAAAATAGAGCAACATCTCCTTCCTAATTTAGATTACTTTTACAAAGAACTACTCAAGAAAGCAAAAGAATTCGATGATATTGTCAAAATTGGAAGAACCCATTTGATGGATGCAACTCCACTAACACTTGGACAAGAATTTTCTGGTTACGCTGAACAAATCAAAAATGGAATAGAGGCCATTAGAAATAGTTTAAAACACCTCTCGCAATTAGCGCTCGGTGGCACTGCAGTAGGAACAGGACTCAATGCCCCTGCCAAATATCCTAAAAAAGTAGCAGAAGAATTATCCAGGTTAACAGGTTTTCATTTTGAATCTGCTCCCAATAAATTTGAGGCATTAGGATCAGCGGATAGCTTAGTAGAAACACATGGCGCGCTAAGAAGAGTCGCGTGCTCTATGATGAAGATTGCAAATGATATTAGATGGCTGGCGTCCGGTCCTAGATGTGGTATAGGGGAGATTATTCTTCCATCTAATGAGCCGGGATCATCTATTATGCCGGGAAAAGTAAATCCTACTCAGTGCGAATCAATGACCATGGTAGTAGCACAAATCATGGGGAATGATGCAACAGTTGCATTTAGTGCTACGCAGGGTAATTTTGAATTAAATGTATTTCGTCCTGTGATGATTTGTAACGTGATAGAGTCGATTCACTTGATCGGAGATAGCGTAAAATCATTCACGGATCGTTGCTTAAAAGGGATTCAACCAAATAAGAGTCGCATTAAAGAGCTCTTGGAAGAATCTCTGATGCTAGTCACGGCGCTCAATCCGGTGATTGGATATGACAATGCAGCAAAGATTGCAAAAACAGCCTATGCAAAAAATATCACCCTAAAGCAGGCAGCACATGAACTTGGTCTTGTTGATGAAAAGAAATTTGATCAAATTGTAGATCCAAAAAAAATGATAGGGCCTTCTTAAGAAAAGAGGTTCATCCGAGGAATGCGTACCTAGCCAATCAAATAGTCTTAAAATTATTTATACATCTTTTAACGCTTATAGTTCTGGCAATGCACCTTCTTTAAAGAGTGCGTCGTAAATTATTACTACATAGCGTGTTGCATGTAAATTTGCATAATAAGTGAGCAAATAAAAACACAAAAAGTGAGTAATTTATCATATGTCAACACCTTCAGAACTAGCTTCTGCACTGACTAGAGTTCATGAAATTGCAAAATCTAATGGAGGTCCTATTCTTCGATCTGAACAGCTAGTTCGTGCAGATAGGGAACTTTTACTTCGGTTACGTTGGCTGCAAGAAATCATTAAAGGTTGGTATCTTCTCACCAATTCCCAAGGTCCTGTTGGAGATTCTACTATTTGGTATGCCAGCTTTTGGGGTTTTCTGCGTATCTATCTCAAGTTTTATTTAGACGATTTTTACTGTTTATCTGCAGAGAGTTCCTTAGATCTGCATACGAAAAATTCTATTATTCCCTCTCAAGTCATAGTCATAGCACAGACGGGAAGAGGCTCTCCACAAGCGCTTCCTTTCAAAACTTCAGTGCTCATTTATGCAGATCCTTCTAGTGTTCCCGAAGAAAGACAGTCAATGAATGGTCTGCAAATTATGCAGCTTCCTTATGCGCTATGCAAAGTTCCTTCTACCTATTTTCAGAAAAATCCTAAAGAAGCAGAGATTGCCCTTCGACTGATTCAAAATGCGTCTGAACTCTCTGCTGTTCTTCTAAAATACAATTTTAAAGCGGCAGCAAAAAGGCTCATTGGAGCTTATCGTTTTCTCGGTAATGAGCAAATGGCAGATAACTTAAAAAATGAGCTCTTAGACTATGGATGGAAAGTGAAGGAAGAAAACCCGTTTACTAAGCCTGCGCCTCTCATTTTTTCTGCTCATACGACTTCCCCTTATGTTGCGCGCATTCTTACTCTTTGGAGTGATTTTAGGCCAAAAGTAATCACTCATTTTCCCGACAATCCAGGGCTCCCACAAAACCCACAAGACTATCTAGAAAAGCTGCAAGAGATCTATTCGCAAGACGCCTATAATTCTCTCTCTATTGAAGGATATCAAGTAAATGAAAACCTTATAGCAAAAGTACAGAAACAAGATTGGAACCCCGATCTGTACTCCCAAGATAATCAGCAAAGAAATACTCTTGCAGCTAGAGGCTATTATGAAGCCTTTTTAGAAGTAAAAAAAAGTGTGTTGCTCCTACTCCAAAACAAAAATTCAGGAGATGTTATTAAAGTGCATCTCAAAAAATGGTTTCAAGCCCTTTTCTCTTCCGGAGTGCAAGCCGGCATTATTCCTGCTTCGGATCTTGTAGGATATAGAAAACATCCTGTCTATATAAGAGGCTCTAGGCATGTACCTTTACCCAGAGAATCGCTCATAGATGCTATGGAAACACTGTTCGAGTGTTTGAAAAAGGAAGAGAGCGCTGCTGTAAGAGCCATTCTTGGTCATTATATTTTTGTCTACATTCATCCTTACATGGATGGCAATGGGAGAATAGGAAGATTTCTTATGAATACGATGTTTGCATCGGGAGGCTATCCTTGGACTATCATTAGAATGAAAAACCGCGAGCAATACATGCAAGCATTAGAAACAGCTGGGGTGGAAGCAAATATTGAGCCTTTTGTGCAGTTTGTCAGACAAGAAATGCAAGAAAGTTAGAGGTATTCATACACCCGATTCATTTCAAAAATCTTCTGGCATCTGTAGTGATATCTTCAATTCCTTATTCAATCCTGTCGAAGTTTGTTACTGTGTAAAATAACAATAGTGCAACACACTCATTTTTTAGATGTTTAAAGATTAATGTGAATTCCGATCCTTGATAAAAGGAACCGAATAACTAGTATGGGATGGAATAAAGAGTGCCTCAGTAAATGAAGGTAAGTTACAGAGTAGATAGGCTTTTCAAGAGGGTGAGGGGCCTGTTGCATAGCATCTCTGATCCATTCCGGATAAGGGGGTGGAAGGGGGTATGGTAGAGTGTTGATAGGGAAGAAGCCTATTTCTTTCGTTTCATCATTGAGTAGTCCTTTACCAGAGAGAATAACACATTCATAAAAATGTGTTTTTTTTGTCATTTTATTTGTGGGAATATAGGTAGCTACTTTGCGGATTATTTTTGCCTCATATCCTGTTTCTTCCTTAATTTCTCTTAATGTAGCATCGATAGGATCCTCGTTTTCTTCAAGACCTCCTCCCGGCATGACCCACACGGGGATATCTCTTCGCTTTAAGAGTAAGAGGTGTTTCTTATCTTGATCCAAAATAATGGCAGCTACACTCTCTTCTTTTTTTCCCATCTTGCAAATTTCTCCAGTTGAGTATTAATATTAACACGTTTTTAACAGGATGACAATCATGAGAAATCTTTTTCCATTATTATTTGTATTATCATCATGTACTTCCAGCTATATAGGCGTAGAAAAAGAATATGTCGACATAAATTCTCTTGCCTCCACATTTGTCGGTAGCCCAGATCCTATGCAACAAAATCCTTCTCATGGGGTAAGACTTTGGATGGATTGGGAAATACCTCCTCATTTATGGCAAGAAGGTTTTATTCTTACCTTAAAAGTCATTTATAAAGATTATGAAGAAGAAACGTTTAGCTTTGTAATGGATCTTCCAAAAGGTCAAAAATCGTTTGAATTGCTCAATGAAAAATATGATCGCACAGGAGGGTTGCTTACTTATATGGCAGAGGTTACGAGCCAACATGGTGAAGTTCTTTCTGATTGGAAACATCAAATGTGGTTTAATCTAATTGAATGACATACTATGGTTTTGTGAGCAATGTTTCGTGAACGTGCGATAGCATTTGCTTAAGATCGTCAAGACTAAGGCAGGGGTCTGTGATGGATTGATAAGGGTTATTTACAGAATATAGTTGTTTACCCTCTTCAAAAAAGACCTCCAGCATTACTCCCATGATATCTTCACCGTTGGCAATCATCTCCATGACTTTATAAAAGTTGGTTTTTTGCATATGAAGCGCTTTTTGCGAATTACCATGCCCGCAGTCTATCATCATGCGTGGAGGGAGGTGTTTCATTGCCCCCTGGTAATCAGATAAGTGTTTTTTAGAAAAATTAGGTCCCTCGTGTGATCCCCTTAAAATAATAAAAGTGTCTTTATTACCGCTAGTTCTCTCTTTTTGTATGATCCCTTTATCATTTAAACTTAAAAAAACATTAGGGGAAGAGATAACATCGAGACTATGAGCTAGTAATAAGGGATCACCATCTAAACTGTTTTTTAACCCAACAGGAAAGGGGGCTTTTGCTGCCAAATCGCGATGCGCTGGTGATAAAATAGTCCGAGCTCCAATGGTTGCCATGCTATATAAATCAGAAAAATAGGGATAAGTAAAGGGGTCGAGCAATTCACCGGAGATGGGAATTTCTATAGCAAGGATATGTTGCATCAGTGTTCTACTTAAGCTAATGCCTTTATTAATATCACAAGTCCCATCTAAATCTGGATCATATAAAAAACCTCTCCATCCAAGTCCACTTCTTGGCTTTTCTACATGCGTGCGCATAACAAAATAAAAAGAGGGATATAGCTGCTGGAGTTGCTTTAATTCTTTTGCAAAAAGGATGGCTGATGAAAAATGATGAATAGAACAAGGTCCAATAATAACAAGTAAACGATCATCGCGGCGATATAAAATTTTTTTTATATTTTCCCTACATAGAGAGAGGAATTCCTTTGTTTCTTCCTTCATTGGAAGAAGCATTTTTACATGGGAAGGTATTATTATTTCTTCTGCCTGCATCGCGTAAGATCTTTATGGGTGCAAAAAACAATAAAAAATAGTACGATTTTGGTTTTATTTTAGTAAACACTCTAGTTTAAAAATTCATATTATGACAGATATTTTGTATTACATGGGGAAAATCAACGATTGGGTATGGGGACCTCCGCTCCTTATACTCCTTGTTGTCGTAGGAGGGTATCTTACGATTTGTACCAGGGGAGTCCAATTTAGGTACCTTTGGTACTCGCATAAGCTTGCATTTACAAAGCAAGATAGTAACGCGGAAGGGGATATTTCCCATTTTCAATCACTGATGACTGCGCTTGCTGCAACCATTGGTATTGGTAGTATTTCCGGCGTGGCAACAGCTCTTGCCATTGGTGGACTGGGAGCTCTTTTCTGGATGTGGGTAGCGGCGCTGCTTGGGATGGCAACAAAATATGGAGAGGCAATACTTGCTGTAAAATATCGTATCAAAGATGGAAAAGGAGAAATGAGCGGTGGCCCCATGTATTATTTAGAAAAAGGGGTCAATAGTAAATTTCTAGCGACTCTCTTTGCAATACTTGGTGTTTTTACAGCAATAGGAACAGGAAATATGGTGCAAGCGAACTCTGTTTCTGGTGCTTTTGTTGAACTTTGTAATTTAGATCCATTGTGGGTAGGGCTTGGTTTAATGTTACTGACTGGCTTCGCGCTCTTAGGTGGCATTAAAAGCATTGGGAAAATCACCAGTATTTTAGTGCCTGCCATGGCGATTTTTTATATCGTTGGTGGATTAATTATTATTTCATTTCATGTACAAGATATTCCTAATGCTCTTTTTCTCATCTGTAAAACAGCCTTTACCGGACAAGCAGCAAGCGGAGGATTCATTGGTTCTTCTATGATGCTAGCTATTCAGTTAGGAGTGTCAAGAGGGGTATTTTCCTCAGAAGCAGGACTTGGTAGTTCTCCTATTGCAGCGGCTGCTGCAAAAACAGATTTACCTGGCAGACAAGCTCTTGTTTCTATGTCATCTGTGTTTATCACTACAGGTATCGTTTGTACGATCACAGGTCTTGCTATTGCCCTTACAGGGGTATTAGGTACCAGAGGAGATAATGGTTTAATGCTAAATGGATCTGCTCTAGCACTAGCTGCCTTTAACTCCGTTATTCCTCATGGAGGACTTGTTGTTACTATAGCGCTTATCCCGTTTGCGTATTCTACCATATTAGGATGGGCTTATTATGGAGAAAAATGTATTGAATATCTAGGGGGAGTGCGTATTGTAATCTTTTATCGTATTCTCTTTACCCTCCTTGTATTGCCAGGATCCCTTTTAAGCCTCGAATTTGTTTGGAGCCTTGCTAATATCCTCAACGGCTTAATGGCAATACCAAATTTAATAGGGTTATTTCTCTTAGCGCATATTATAACAAAAGAAACAAAAATATTTGATCGTGCACTCCAATATGAGCAAGGGGTGCAATGAACATTATTCCACAAGCTGTAACATGGCTTAATGATTTGTTATGGGGCCCGCCACTATTGTTTTTACTTGTGACAGTTGGTGTGTTTTTAACCATTGCATTAAGAGGTGTCCAATTTCGCTATTTCTTTACATCCCATATATTGGCATTCACAAAACATGATCAAAAATCCCAAGGGGATATTTCTCATTTTCAATCCTTGATGACTGCTCTTGCTGGAACAATTGGTATGGGAAGTATCGCAGGGGTTGCTACAGCGATTGCTGTAGGAGGACTTGGAGCAATCTTTTGGATGTGGATGACAGCGTTAATTGGTATGGCAATAAAATATGCAGAAGCAATACTTGCTATCAAATATCGTATCAAAGATGAAAATGGACAAATGTGTGGTGGTCCGATGTACTACCTCGAGAGGGGACTAAAAAATAGGCCTCTTGCGATTTCTTTTGCTGTTTTTGCCATATTGAGTTCATTTGGTATTGGTAATATGGTTCAGTCTAACTCTGTTGCAGAGGCTTCTTATGAATTAATGGGTTTATCTCCTTATTATGTTGGCTTTTTCATGATGATACTTACTGGGGTGTCTATCCTTTGGGGTATTAAAAGTATTAGTAAAATTGTCTCTGTCATTGTACCCGCAATGGCAGCATTTTATATTATAGGAGGCCTTATTATTTTGGCCTTTAACATCAAAGAAATACCTACTGCATTATACCACATTTTCCAAACAGCTTTTACAGGACAGGCTGCAACGGGTGGTTTTTTAGGGTCTACCATGATGCTCGCTATCCAAATGGGGGCTTCTAGAGGTGTTTTTTCTTCTGAAGCCGGTATGGGAAGTTCTCCTATTGCTGCAGCTGCTGCAAAAACATCTTCTCCTGGTGTGCAAGCACTTGTTTCGATGTCCTCTGTTTTTATTACAACAGGTATTGTTTGCACAATTACTGCACTTGTCATTGCTACAACAGATGTACTGGGTCAGATAGGATCTAATGGATCATTATTAAATGGTTCAGCGCTTGCTTTGACAGCATTTAATAAAGCATTGCCAGGTGGTGGTATTATTGTCACCATTGCAATCATCCCGTTTGCTTACTCTACGATTCTTTCCTGGGCTTATTATGGAGAAAAATCGGTAGAATATCTTTTTGGTATAAAAGCAGTACGATTTTATCGTATTATTTTTACATTGTTTATTTTTCCAGGATCATTATTTTCTTTAAATTTTGTATGGGATTTTTCTAATTTGATGAATGGGCTAATGTCCATTCCTAACCTCATAGGGATCCTTTTTTTATCAAAAGTGATAATTAATGAAACAAAGCTTTTAGATAAAACATTTCGTTGCTGATTTGCATTAAAAACAAAATTATTATATATATAACTATTTCGACCATTTATCAAAATAATGAGCGCTGATACTAATTTTGTGATTAAGGTCGATATGCTGAAGTTGCCACGGAGGGGGATTTTATCGCTGGCAATCTTCAGCTTGTTTTTTTGACTATGGGGATTATGGAGCAATGAGTCTTGTTACTGTTATCTTAACTTTTAAGATAACAGCTGTGGATGCAGCGCTAGGGGGTATTGTTGTATAAGTACGTGTAGGCATCAGTCTATCACATGATCTTACTTCCGATACACGTAAAGCTGTAAAAGATACAATGCGACCGGCGAGCTGCTCCGCTCCCCAGTAGCCAAGTATCTCTGCTTCTTCGCTAACTGGATATATGTAAGAATCTAGTCTAGTCATGGCTGGGGTAACTGCCATGTAAGCAAAACTGCTTATTAAGCTGTCCATAATTTTTTCCTTTTTTTTCTTAAAAAAAAAGAAGATAATAGTCTTATGTTGGTTATAAAACAATTAAAAATTAATTTTAATTTAGCCGGCTTATTGTTTTACTACTTTAATAAAAACACATCGGGGATCATTTTCTTCAATAGGATATATATTCCATGTTATTCGTGGTAATGCATCAGCTAAATCAATGGGCAACTGGACTAAGTCATTTCTTACCTGTTCAAAATTTTCTTCTATGGTGTAATAGAGTTCATTAGATAGCGGAAATAAATTATTAACTGCAAACATAAACAATACTCTTTGTATAACAATCAGAATTATATGTTTTTTTTATTTATTTTATTCTTGTAAAATTATTAAAAAAACATTTTATGTAATTAAAAATCAACTGTTGCTTATAGCGTTTTTAGATAAAAATACGTGATAATGCCACATGCATTACTTCTAGATGAGCTTTTGTAACAAGCCTTGGGTGTTTTGTTGTAAGTCCGACATAATTAAACACATAGCATTCTATTAGGTCAGGTAAAGGCGTATCTGAATAGGTGGCTTTTACCTTATGGGTCATTATCATATAGGTAACATATTCTTTTAACAGATTAAATGATGATTCTGCAACAGCCGGATCAAAAACAATAAGTTCTCTTCTTAGTCCCCTCTCTCTTAATTCTCGATGATCCCAAACAACCATGGTTTCATAGTGTCTTTCATAAGGAAATAGTGTTGCATGGAATATTCCATCTCCACGACCTTCCATTAATATGTATTCTTTATCACTGATGGAGGAATCAATAGCAATAGCTCTTATGGTTTTTGTTGGGGAAGATTCGGGGATTGTTGGTAATATAACAGAAACTCTTGAAGCTATGGTAGAATGCTTAGGTGTTATATCTACAGGTCTAGTAGATCGAGTAGATGCTCTAGTAATGGTTTCGTTTATAATGGCCTCTGTTTTCTTAATAGTAGAAGCTGTGTTTTTTTGAGAAGGTATGAAGCGAGAAGGAGGATGGGGGATGTGCTCATGGGGCAACCTGTTCGTAGGTGACCCCTGGACATCTTTATATCGTCGGTAAGAGGTTGTGTGGCTTGTTGCTTCCATAGTATGCAGGTGATTGTTTGAAGAATTATAGGAAAAAATACAATATAACAATAGCTCTAAGTTAATTGCGTCAGCATCTCATCTATTTTTGTAAGTAGCATCTTATCCTCTGCAACCTTTTCTTGCGTTTGTATGACAAGGTCTTTAGGAGCTCTCTCCATAAATTGCGCATTGGATAGTTTGTTTGTATTACCCTCTATCTGTTTGATTAACTTTTCTTTTTCTTTTATTAATCGAAGGCACTCTTTTTCCTTGAACTCCTCTGGTAGAGGAATGGTAATTTCTAACTGATCTACTTTTGCACTAGAAGAAAAAGCGAAAGAAGGTTTGTGATGGTGTATCTGTAGCTTACTTGTTCTAATCAATGATTTAATCATCTGCTGGTTTTTTTCTAAGAGATCAATAAGAGGGGTTTTTACGTCATAAGAAAAATAGATGTCGCTACTAGCAGAGGGAGCAAGCCCCATTTGTCCACGGATTAATCGAATCTGATGTAATACTTGATTTATCATGTCAAAGTCTTTTATTACATCAGAAGAGATAAATTCTGCGATTAGTTGTGGAAATGGCGCTACAATACATGCCTTTTCTCTTAATACCTGTATGGTTTCTTGTCTAAAAAAATCAGCATGGTTATCTACTGAAAGATTGGGAAACTGTTTTTTTAATAATTGAAATAACTCTTCTGTAATAAAAGGAACAATAGGATGCATCAAGCGAATCGATACTAGTAAAAGATAAACAAGTAGCTTCTGTTTTGTTTTTCTATCTGATGCATCTCCTGCCTTTGAAAAAAGATAAGGTTTACAAAATTCTACATAATAGGCGCAAAACTCATCCCAGAAAAAACGATAGAGGCAAGTTGCAACAGTATCAAAATCATAAGAATTAATTGATCTTTCTACTGTTTCAATACATTCATGTAGTTTTGATAAAATCCATTTATCTTCTAATTGGAGAGATAGGATATCAATACCATCTAGCAGATCTTGAGAAGATAGATCTTTGATATTCATAAAAATAAAACGCGATGCATTCCACATTTTATTGGAGAAATTCTTGAATTCCTCAAATCTTCTCCGATCCAGGTCGATTTGACGTGCATGTGTTACAGAGGAGCAAAGCGCCATGCGCATGGCATCTGCTCCATAGTTTTGAATGATCTCAAGAGGGTTAATCACATTGCCTTTTGACTTGGACATCTTTTCCCATCGGGAAAGAACATCTTCTGGAACTTTCTCTCCTAGCTCATATTGAAGCCTTTCGTCAGTGTTTACATATTCAATAGAGCCATCAATCTTTTTTCTCCAATATGACTTGCCATAGATTAATCCATGAATGAATGTTTCATGAAAAGGTATTTCATTAAGAGCATATTCACCCATGAAAATCATTCTAGCTACCCAAAAAAACAAGATATCATGTCCAGTTACTAAAACAGATGTCGGATAGAACTTTTTCAAATAGGTGGTGTCTGTTGGCCATCCAAGTGAGCTAAAAGGCCATAAGGCAGAAGAAAACCAGGTGTCGAGCACATCATCATCCTGATACCAGTTGTCAGGGTCGTTTAAGACCTCGCTGGGAACTCCCTCTTCAATAAAACAAATCTTTCTTTTCCCGTCCATATGGTGCCAGATTGGAATGCGATGTCCCCACCAAAGCTGCCTTGATATACACCAATCTCTTAAATTTTCAATCCAGTTAAAGTAGGTCTTTTCCCAATAATCAGGAACGATCTTTACTTTTTTTTCTCTGACGGCCTCTATTAATTTGTCTTTGAAAAGAGAAATTTTTACAAACCATTGTTTGGATAGATATGGCTCAATAATAGCCTTGGAGCGATAAGAAACTCCAACGCGGTTGGTATGAGGTACTATTTTTTCAAGAAGATGGAGCTCTTTCATCCTCTTTACAATAGCTGCCCTTGCCTCTTCCATAGAAAGACCAGTAAATTCAAAGCCTTTTTCATTAATTTTTCCATCAGGGGTCATGATGTTAATCATAGGTAGATTGTGTCTAAGCCCTATTTCGTAGTCGTTAAAATCATGAGCAGGAGTAATTTTTACAGCACCAGATCCAAACTCTTTATCTACATAATGATCTGCAATAATCGGGATTTCTCTGCCAGTAATAGGTAACTTTATTTTTTTTCCAATCCAGTCTTGATAACGCTCATCATTTAATGCTACTGCAACAGCAGTATCCCCTAACATAGTCTCTGGTCTTGTTGTTGCAATAACAATATGATCTTTTGTTCCTATGATAGGATAGCGAAAATACCAGATAGATCCATCTTTTTCCTCATATTCTACTTCATCATCTGCAAGTGCAGTCTGTGTAACAGGATCCCAATTTACCAGATAATCGCCCTGGTAAATAAGTCCCTCTTCATACATCTTTTTGAAGATGGTTTTTACTGCCAAATTTGCATCATCATCCATCGTAAAACGCAGTTTGCTCCAATCACAGGAGCATCCCACTTGCTTTAGTTGATCAATAATGCGACGTTGATAGTCATCTTTCCATGCATAGACATGAGATAAAAAGTCCTCTCGAGAGTAATCGATTCTTCGTTTACCTTCTTTTGCAATCAAATGTTTTTCTACCAAGGTTTGTGTTGCAATACCAGCATGGTCTGTCCCTGGCACCCAAAGAACCTCAAATCCTTTCATCCGTTTATAGCGGATCAAAATGTCTTGTATCGTATCGACTAGCGCATGCCCCATATGAAGAGCGCCGGTAACATTAGGAGGAGGAAGAATAATGCAAAACGGTGGTTTTCTACTGTGAGGGTCAGCTTTAAAGGCTTTTATTTCTTCCCAAAAGGTATACCATTTTTTTTCTGTAAGGAGGTGATCATAGGAGGTAGGTAATTCTTGCGACATCATAACAACTGCTTTTTTCTAAATACGATAACAAAAGATGAAGGAGGAGTCACTAAAAATTTACCCATATAAACAAGGCAACCTGCCTCATGATGGCAGGTTGCTATATATAATAAGATAAAAACTATGATAAAACAGCGGCTATTGTCGCATCTCTCTTAGCTCTTGGAGCATCACCCAGATGTCCCCACCAGCGAGATCCATCAGCTAAACGCTCTGCCAGCCAGCGATGAGGAGGTATTATCTCATCAGAAGGTGTTGAAAGCGATGAGATCCTTACTGTTTCGTGCCATCTGTCTGTTCCTTTATGGACAGGATCAACACATGCTGCCAGACTCTTAAAAACACCGGAAATTGCACCGGAAACGTACTCCACAGGAGTTTTATTTTCTCTATGAAAGCGCTCTGTTGCAGTGCCTACGTCTTTCTTGTTTGTTCTATCTACCCATACTCTTCCGATCTTTATGAAGCCAGCAGCTGCATAATCCTCACCGGAAAGAGCTCTCCAGGCAGTTGAATTTGTGGAATGTTGGGCAGGACAATCCGGTGTTGCAACTTCATCTCTTGGGTCAAAGGTGCTTATAACATGAGAAGTTCTTGCAGGATCTGCTTTCCAATAGTAGGTGCTAGATCGACCTGATGTTTCCCATACTTTGTCAGCACCTGTCCATGAACGCCCAACATGAACAATTCTAGAAGCATCAATTTTTATTGGATACTGGACAGTGACTCTCATAGCATGATCAGCATAGCGATCTCTAAGCCATGGATTGCTAAGTGGGGCGCTTGTTTCGGCAACGAGATAGTGATTGATAGCTAACGCCCGTTCGTCAATAGTAGAACGAAAACCTTCTTTTTGTTCGAAAGAAAACTGTCCTACATGTGAAATATCTGCTGATCCCTTGATAACATACATTGCATGATAAATACGTCCGGCTACATCGGGATGTGCACTCATGACTTGTGAGAAAGTTTTCTGCGCCTCGGCCTCATTTCCGTGATAGTACGCATTAAGGGCTGTTGTTAGACGACTGGTAGTGGAATCCATATCAAACTCCTATTGTTAGCTTAACGAATTCTTTAATAAATCTTAATGATATGGCAAAAATAAAACTAAAGTCAAGAATAAAACAGATATTAAAGTGTAGTTATGCTTTTTTTATTAGAGTGATATAGCGATTAAATTGCTCTTTTTCAAAGTAAAAAGCTTGATGAAACCAATCAGTATCATGATGCAGATTCTTACTTAAAATATGTCCAATAAAAGAAGTGATTGGAGGAAATTTTTCCTGTATCAATCTAAAGATAGAAAGGGAATGTTTATCGGAGTTTTTATAAAGAAGAGCAAACGCTGGATATAGAGGGGAAGATGGTTTTACGATTTCCGCTAGAGGATATAAGCCAAGCTGCTTGTCTGCACTAGATAGTTGCCTGGTTAAGATCAATGCCTGAATATAGATGTTATCCATGTGCATTTTCAACTCTTTTGAAAAGGCTATGTTCTTTAATCTATCAAAGATGGCAAGAATCCCTTGCGGGTCTTCCATATAGTGTTTTTCTATAATGAAAATAATAGCGCGTTGGATATCTGGTAGAGAAGTGTTTTGCAAAAGAAGAAAGTCGATTTGCTGCTTAAGAGGATTGTTTTTGATCTGAAGGAGCTTCTCAAATAGTGGATGTGGATAAAAGTGCAGCAGCTTCTCTACAAATGCATCTTCATTTAAATGAATAAAGGCAAAGTAGATATTGTTAATAAGCGCTTGTGGTAATTTTTCTTGAGATAGTTCAAAAAGCGTGAGAGGTTTTTTTAACCAAAAAGCAAGCTGAATAGCAAGATGCAACTGTTCATAAGAAGGCTCTTCTACATGTTCAAAGAAGTAAAGTGTTTGTAGATATTGTTTGAGCAAGTCAATCAGTTGCTTTGTGTTTTGATTAGAAATCCCATGTAAATAACGGATAGTAAGCAAAGCAAATAAATAAGTGCCTGTTCGATCTTTATTGGAAAGTTCATGGAGGCGAAATAGTACATGTTCATGAATGCGATGGATTAAAGGATGATTTGCATATTTTCTTAAAGTCAGCTCTAAACATTTTGATTCTTCTTCAATATCTTTTTCCTCTTTATAAAAAAGGGACTTCCCAAGGTATTCTAAAGGGGAGCCCGATGTTGTTCTAAGTTTCTCGAATTCTTCATATGCCTTTTCAATCAATTTTTCTTTTTCTTTAACACTGTGAGTTCCTTTAGATATTTCTAGTAGTGTAATGCCTGATCTGAAAATTGCTTCTCTTCCTTCCGTTCTTCCTTTAAAAGAATCTGCAATTTTTCGATATTCATAAAGTGCCTTATCAAGATGTTTTGCTGCAAAAAAAGCATCTGGAATGGAAAGACAATTGACCATCGCATTTTGCGATCCTGTATAAATATTCCAATTTACAATAGAAAATTGCATGTCTTTACAAATCAGCCCGATTTGTGAACCAATCGTTGGAATATGACCTACATAGGTAAATACTGTTTTGTCGTTTATCGAAAAAAAGACATTGGAATCAATTTTTTCAATACATATTTTCACTGTTTTATCAACAAAAAGATCAGGATAATAAAGCACTTGAACATTATCTAAAAACAGCTCAATTCCCTTATTCTTTTTCGATCCGAGCCACACACAAAAGCCACGCTGTAGAGCATCGGTTGCACTAGAAGAGGGGAGAGAAAACAAAAAGCCAAGACCATTGGATTCTGGTAGTAGTGTCACTTCTGCTGCTATTTTGATGTTTCCTGGAAACGACTTTTTTGCAAGCATTAAAATCACCCACTCTGATAAAGGACCTAATTGAGTAATGGCTGTGTACGGGTTTAATAATACTGTTTCTTGAAACACAAAATCATCTGGACGATTGATATCAAGGGACACCTCGTGTATCCAGTCAGGACGCCCTTCCAGATATTTTTCTATATCCTGAATAAGAGCGGTAATAGATTGATATCGGAAATGGGGCCTTGGATCGAGTGCTTTTTGTGTGATGATGCTGAGCGCTTTTGGAATGTCTCTAGATGGTGCAATTTGTGCAGGATCGATTAACACTTCTTCATTGATTCGTTTTTGAAACTCTTTCATTGTTTTGCGTTTGAAAGGAATCCTTAGGGAGAGTACTTGATATAATATCACACCAAGAGCGTAGATGTCAGTTTGAATGTCTGCTTTATTACCAATAGCTCTCTCTGGCGCTAGGTAACTAAGAGTTCCTACAACCTTCCCAAGTCTTGTTAAAGCCGGATTGTCATGATCTGTTTCTTCAAAATCTTCGCTTGGATCAAGTAGTTTTTCTGCAAGCCCCCAGTCGAGTACTAATACTTCACCAAATTTGCCAACGATAACATTTTCTGGTTTAATATCACGATGTAAAAAGCCTTTTGAATGTGCATAAGAAATAGCATGGCAGATATGCAAAAAGATCCGCAATAATGATTGAATAGAACTTCCAATAGGATGAGGCTCTTTCCCTTCTCTTTGTAAAATAAAAGTGTCCCGGATGATCTCTTTAAGCGTTTCCCCCTCTACGTAAGGCATGATGTAGTACATTTTTTCTTCGCCTGCATGAATCGAGTAAATGGGCACAATAGAGGGATGGTTGAGCTGAGAGGCTATTTTTGCTTCATTCAAAAAACGACTTGTAATATTTTTATGTTTTAGTAAATCGGATCGAATACATTTTATTGCAATTTTTCTCTCACAAACAGGATCAAAGGCCAGGTACACTTCTCCCATACCGCCTTTACCAAGGCTTTTAATGATGGGATATCGATCGATCTGTTTTGGAATTTGATGCATAATTCACTGATAATCAAAATTTTAATTAACTAAAAACTTAAACGAACAATACCTTGATTATAGATAATTTGCAAATAGTTCGTTTACCTAAATTTCAAGGTATAAAACAAGATGGTTGTAAAATCAATTGATTTTTTATCATTAGCCAAAATATTATTTTTTCTGTTCACCAGGGGTGCCGTTTGGCTGAAAGAGCATAAATTTGGAGCCCAATCAGGCTTAGTCTCGAAAACAATTAAGGCTCAATTCCTATATATACATCCAAAACAATGTTTTGATGATCTGCTGCCCTTTCGTCATAAATTTCAAAATCTGTTTTGTAGCAGCGCTTTCCACCAAGCTCCTTCGAAGACATATCCCAAATTTCCTTCCAAACGTTTACAATTACATCAGGCATAGGTGCAGGGCTCGTTGTAAATTTCAAATATTGTTGACTCGGAATCACAAGTTTCTGAAACTCTTCTGGCAAAGGAAGGTCAAACGATGAAACTTCTTCTCCAATAAAATACGTGTATGCTCCTGTATAATCGGTTTCATAATCTGTGTAAGCGCAGAAGGTTGTCCCAGGTTTCTTTCGATTGGGAATTTTTTCAAAAAGAGCCCCATGAAAATATTTCTGTACACATGGGAAAATGTTTCCCCTCATTTTATCTGATTCCTGTTCATAGCTTGTACGCACACAAATACCTGCCAGCTTGAGTTCTGGCTTCGTGATCGACTCTCTTCTCATTTCTTGCTCCATTGTCTTTTTCATATTTGACCCAATGAAATTTCCCCCACCCCAGTACAACTGTTAAAATAAAACAGTTCCCCTGAGACGCAGGTAATGCGTATAAACAATTTTGAGATAAACTGTTCAATCCGACTTACTACAGAATAGCACTAATGGTAGAAAAATCAAAATAGTTTTAAGCCAGTTTTGTCTCGTCTAGTGCATAAAATTTGCGTAATTTTCAATTACGCACTGACTTTTTTGATTCGGTTTTTTGATGAGTTTTCTCTCGTAAAATGAAGGAAATTTTCAAGCGCAAAATGCTTCATTCAACCGTGTTCGATGTCGCAAGCCACATTAACCCGCTTATCAGGAATGAGTGAGCAGGCTATTCGTCGTTGGGAAAATGGAAAAATCAATATTCCCAAACCATCGGAATCTTTATTAAGGCTTCTTTATAAAGAGCATGTAAAAGACAAAGATGGAACAATTTCAATAATACTTAAGAAAATAGCAAATTTAGAAGAGCAGATGAATAATGATGATCTGCATTTTAAAGACACTGCGAAAGGTTGGCAATCAGCAGCATAGCAATTTTTAAATTTGGAATATGCTCTTATGAATATATCGCTTAAAAATCAAAACTTCGAATAGAATAAGCCAAAACTATAACAGAAATAAGTGCTATGAAAAAGAGAACGATTTTAACGGGCGATAGGCCAACGGGGCCTCTTCATTTAGGACATTATGTTGGATCATTAAAAGCTAGGGTGGAGTTGCAACATATCCATGAGCAATTTGTCATGATAGCAGATGCTCAGGCATTGACCGATCATGCAGAGAGACCAGAAATAGTTAGAGAAAATGTCTTTCAAGTAGTGCTTGATTATTTAGCCGTAGGAATCGATCCAATAAAAACCACTATTTTTATTCAATCAAAGATACCTGCTATTTCGGAGCTCACCTGTTTTTATCTTAATCTTGTAACCTGGAATCGTCTTAAACATAATCCCACAGTAAAGCAAGAGATAAAACAGAAAAATTTTGGTGATGCGGTTCCTGCCGGCTTTATGATCTATCCCGTTTCTCAAGCAGCGGACATTACTTGTGTGCAAGCAGATTTAGTGCCTGTTGGAGAAGATCAAAAACCGATGATTGAGCAAACGAATGAAATTGTAAGAGCCTTTAATCGTATCTATAAGACGAATGTGCTTGTAGAAGCAGAGGCCCTTATTCCAACAATTGCCAGGCTGCCGGGAACAGATGGAAATGCCAAAATGGGCAAAACTCTAAACAATGCTATTTATCTATCAGAAACCGCAGAAGTCTTAAGTGCAAAAGTAAAAAAAATGTATACCGATCCAGGACATCTTCGTGTAGAAGATCCAGGAAAGGTGCAAGGTAATCCTGTTTTTACCTATCTTGATGCATTTGGCATGGATAAAGAAAAAATTGAAGAGATGAAAGCCCATTATAAACGGGGTGGCCTTGGCGATATGGTAGTGAAAAAATATTTGCTTGAGGTGTTGGAAGGCTTTTTAGGTCCTATTCGAAAAAGAAGGGAAGAATTTGCTAAAGATAAAGGGGAACTCATCAATATCTTAAAGAAAGGGACTGCAAAAGCAAATGAGAGGGCAGAAAAGACTCTTTATCTAGTAAAAGAGGCGATGCAAATCAATTATTTCTAATAACATATGAATCAAAAAAAACCGCTTACGGTATGGTCTCTTGGTTTGATGAGTGTAGTCATTGTTTCAAGCTTGCAAATCATGACCGGGTGTGCCATCTATGGATCTTCGTTGTTGTTTTTCTTTCCTCTTGCCATTATTTTATTTTTTTTACCTTGCCTTTGGATTATTGGAAGGCTTGTTCTTGCTTTTCCGATCACGGGGGGATCCTATATTTGGGTAGAGCGTGCCTTTGGAAAAAATCTTGGTTTTTTTACCGTTTGTATTCAATGGCTTTGTAACCTGATTTGGTATCCTACCATCTTTTCATTAATTGCCACATCGCTAGCATATATAATCGCTCCCGATCTTGCGTCTAATAAGATATATATATTTGGATCGACACTTTTTTTATTTTGGGGCATCACGTTTATCAACTCCCTTGGCATAAAAATATCAGGTCTTGTAAGCGCTATTAGTGCTTTAGTTGGAGTGATACTGCCATCTACTATTTTGATTGCACTAGGGATCATGTGGATAGCTAAATCCTACCCTATGCAAATTGCATTTGATGCAGCATCTATATTTCCTGATTTTACCGATTTATCTCAGGTGGCTTTCTTAACGCAGATATTGATTAGTTTTATTGGTCTGGAAATGGCGTTTGTCCATGTTGGAGATTTGCAAAATCCATCCAAAAGTATACCAAGAGCATTAGCTCTCTCTGCTTCTCTTATTTTATTTCTGGTGATACTAGCGCCACTATCGGTTGCAGTAGTAATCCCTAAAGAGCAAATCCATATTATCGCAGGTGTTTTAGATGCCATCCAACTATTTTTTAGCCACTTTCAGTTGCCACATATCGTTTATTTGGCTATTTTGACCTGCGTTTTTATAGGGAATTGTGGAAATGTCACCGCCTGGATGATCAGTGCTACGAGGGGAATGCATGTTGCTTGCAATGCTTGTCATATGCCACCTTTCCTTTGTTTAACCAACCGCTATGGCGCCCCTCTAGGAATACTTGTTTTTGAAGCTATCATCTTTTCTATTTGTGTCTCTTTTTTTCTTTTCTTTGACACTATTAGCAATGCTTATTGGATTTTACTAGTACTTGCGTGCCAAGTAGCATTGATTTATTACCTTTTTATTTTTGCAGCGGCAGTCTCTTTGGAATGTAAAAAAGGTAATAGAATGGGATATAAAAAAATCACGATAAGCGCCGCAATAGTAGCTAGCTTCAGTGTGCTTGTTGCGACAAGCTTTGGATTTGTACCACCAAGCCAAGGAAGCGTATCTCAAGGATACCTTTATCCCTTTAGTTTAGCAGGTGGCATCATCATTATTTTAGGACTACCTTTTATGTTGCTAAAACTGAGACGTAACTAGTCTTTGAATATTCTTAACAATATCAACTGTACAGGTAAGTGAAACCGACAAACATGGTGTCTTGATCAGCTGTTGATAGAGCTGGATTGTTTCTGATAATTGTTTTGGCTTCATCATAACGTCGTTCTGCAAATAATTGCTGTATTTGTCTAAGATCTTCCTGGCTAAATACGGATTCTATTGTTCTTATGTCTAAAAGGGGGGTGATTTTTTGGTCTTCGTTTTCTATAGGAGTAGATTCATCGGTTATATAAAAGGGATGGGCAAAAGTAGACTCTTCTGCCTCATCCATTTCGTCATCTATATTACAGGAATGAACAGGTGAGGGCTCTTCTTCATTGGTGTCTTCCCAAGCATTCTTTTTTATAAGAGCTGATTTTTTTTCAATATAATAAAGTAGTTCATTTGTAGCTGCTTTTGTGAATGGATCTCCACTTTCTGATATTTCGGTAAGTTTGTCTGTAACTATTGTTATAATCTGGTTGCGCAGGCTCAGATCCGGAATATCTAATCCTAGTATGGCGGCTTTTCTATAGTCTTCATTTTCTGCTAAATGATAAGCGCAACAAAAGAGAACGTGGGATTTGACATCATTGGAAAGAGAGGGATTATCATGAATAGTATTAGCGCATTTTTCATAATCACCACGATCAAGAAGTCCTTCTATTTGCTCTGTTAAACCTGGAATAGCAGCAAGTTGATCTTTGACATGGGAGGGGAGTCTCCCGAGTATAGTAATGGTAAGCGCAGGGCGAGTGCTAACCTGTTGTGGAAGTACCTGTGTATGGCGTACCTGTAAGGTGCTTGGAACGTTTGAAGGAGCTGCCATAGATGGTAATGATTCTCTAGCAATAACGGATTCTCTTGCCTCTACTATAGGAGCAACAGCCCTTGTCCCGAAACAACTAGTAAGCCGTTCCCCTAGTTGTGTAAAGCCCCTGGTAATTCCTTCAAGTGTGATTCTCATTTTTCTACCTATTATTTAGCATTAACGGAATCATTATACTATTTTTTTTAATTTGTATCAATGTAAAAAAAAATATAAAGGGTTGTTTTACAACATATTTGTAATGAACAACTTACGACAAGTTAGCTTTTTAAAGTTTGTGTTTTTGAGCAAAATAGAAATTTCAAGCATATTCATTGTTAAAGACTTACAAAACCATACAGCTAAAAAGACGCAAAGGTCGACTTCTAGTGGTGAGAATTTAGCTGTAGGCAGTTTTAACGATTTAAGAAATTATGGTTTTTTGCTTTGATTTTCTTCTTCTATTTCATGATTGAGATCTTCTTCAAAGTCTTCTTCTGTCTCTTCTGTCTCTTCTGTATGTGACCAAAATTCTTTAACCAGTACATAGATGGCGCCTAGTATAAATACCACAGGAAGCAGTATGTCCCAGGAGACATTAAATTGAGCTGTAACAAAAACACCAAAGAAAACAAGTAAGGAGATGATCATATCACGTATCTTGCCAAGAAGATACTGTCGTAGCGCAAGCGCTAGGCCAATCACAATCATGATGGAAGGCCATAGATCAAATTGAAACAGGATGATTGCAAGCCCTAGCAAAAAAATAGAGGCACTGATTGCTTTTGCTCTTCTTTTAGATGTAATTGCATTTGCCATGATTATTCCTTATTTTATAATGTGATGGTACTTTTCAAAATTACTAATTTTTTGTAGATAGGTGAGTGGAAAAAAGTCAGAGAGGATTTCTTGCGCTGTAGAGCCATTTTTTGCCAGCTTTTCTGCAGAAAAAAGGCAAAGGCCTATACCTAGTCCTTCTCCATATCCTTCGAAGTGGATCTGGTTGTCAATTAAGCGCACTGTAAAATCATTGCTTTTCAACTTGGATTTTCCAAGTAACTGTTGGATTTCATCAAAAGTAAAGTCTTTATGTTTTGTTTTGTTTTTTATACGTATTGCATACGCTTTTTTCGAAGAGGAATCTACGAAGAGATCAATTTGTGTAATTGGTTTTATATTACAAAGCTCAGAAAAGTGGGGTGCATCCAGAACAAACTCCCATTTAACATGCTCTCTTTCTTTTTTAGCTAGTAGAGATTCAACACCTATAGGCGTAGCTACTTGCTTTTTAAAAATAGATCCATAAGCTGCCGTGATACCAGCGCAATTAGCAGTAAATGTACATGGAAAGGGGCTATCTTTATAAGTCATCGTTAAATTACGAGTTTTATTTATGGCTGTTTCTATATCAAAATCAACGAGCGTAGTAGCATAGCCACCGTATTGCACATCTTTTGCAGCAACCTGCCAATAAACATCTTGGTTTTTTAAAGAAGTGTAATAAGCATTTGTTCGGAAAATGATAGCTAGACATTCGAGCACGGTAGGGGATAGTTTCTTAAAACCAAAGTTGCTGGTCATAACAGAAGAAACATAATTTTCTATATCTACTTCATTCAATAAACTGATCTTATTACCAATTTGATAAGCTTCTAAACAGCCACGATATTCAATGCCATCCACAAGAATTGAAGTGTCTAATGAAGAAGGGATAATCTGAATTTGATAAACGCTAGGGAACCCTTCTCCCCATTTCAATCCATCGCTTTGTGGCAGCATAGCAAAGCGCTTGCCTTGAAAGCCGATGCTTAATAATCTGTGGTTTGATGGGTTGTATATTTTGTAAGATCCTTTGACTTCAACAAGAGAACCTTCCACATCTTTTTTGAGCAATACTTTAATAGTAGGTGGCTTTTCCATCTGTTGCTTTTTTTCTTTTGCAATAGCTGTGATTGTCATACTAACCATGAAGACAACAACCATCCATTTTATCATTTTTTTACTCCTAAATGTTCGTAAGCAGTCGATGTGGCTTCTCTCCCTCTTTTTGTTCGTTTGATAAGTCCTTGCATCATCAAATAGGGTTCATAAACTTCTGCAAGAGTATCTGCTTCTTCCCCAACAGCCGCCGCAAGTGTTTGAATGCCTACAGGGCCTCCTTGGTAAGACCCAATAATTGTGCTTAAAATTTTCTTGTCCATTTCATCAAGTCCCATCTCATCAATCGATAACATTTCTAAGGCTTTTCGTGTAGTAGTATCATCGATCTTCTTTACATCATGCATTTGTGCATAATCACGAATCCATTTTAACAGGTTATTTGCAATGCGAGGTGTGCCTCTGGATCGTTTTGCTAATTCTAAAGAGGCTCTTTCTTCTAATTCTAGATTTAATATATTAGAGGAGCGAAGAATGATTTGATTTAACTCCTCCGGCCTGTAGTAATCAAGTCTACAAGTAAAGTGGAATCTGGAACGAAGAGGGGATGTAATAAGACCAAGACGCGTTGTTGCGCCAATTAAAGTAAATGGATTTAAGGTGACTTGTACCGTTCTTGCACTAGGACCGCTATCAATAATTAAATCAAGACGATAATGCTCGATAGCCGGATATAAATACTCTTCAATATTGCGGTTCAGACGATGAATTTCATCAATAAATAAAATATCGCCGGGTTGTAAATTTGTTAAAATTCCTGCTAAGTCACCAGCCTTTTCGATACTAGGTCCCGATGTTATCACAATGTTAGCGCCCATTTCATTTGATAAAATAGAGGCAAGAGTTGTTTTCCCAAGTCCAGGTGGTCCATAAAATAGAGTATGCCCTAAAGTTTCTTGTCTTTTTTTTGCAGCTCCAAGAAAAACATGAAGTCTTTCATGAATAGAAGGATGTCCAATAAAGTCTTTTAAAAACTTAGGACGGAGTTGATAATCATATTGTTTATCTTGTTTTACAAAAGAGGGAGTCTCTTCCATAGATGAAGCCATTAATTATTTGATTCAAGCAAAATAAAACTCTAGCAAGAAAAGGATTTCAAAAGCTATAGCTAATAACCTCGAAGATAACAAATCACTATTATTTGTTCTATCGGTTTGTTGGCAGTATTTTCAACCTATGTTACGATCTTTGTTTTTACTAAGGAAATGCAATCATGAGAATCTCTTTTTATATCATTTTTCTGTTGTTCTTTACAAAAAGTAATGGACTAGAAAATAGAGGGTATTTTCAGCAAAAAGAGTTCCAAGGATCCCATATTGGTATTTATATAAAAGAAATAGGACAAGGCAAGGAAATCTGTGCATGGAATGCAGATCAGTTGTTTGTCCCTTCATCGCTCCAAAAAATATCAACGACTTTTGCAGCGCTTATCCTCTATCCTTCTACCTACGCTTTCATTACTAAATTAGAATATGAAGGAACAATCGATGATAAGAAAATACTGCATGGTAATGTATGGATTAAAGGGGGCGGAGATCCAACATTATCGCTGGATATCATCTCAACGTGGACAAAAGATCTACATCATATAGGTATTTATCAAATAGATGGGAAAATCATTTTAGATCCTACCTGCTTTGAATCGGCGCTATCTTCTCCTTATTGGCTTTTTGAAGATCTTGGTAATTATTATGGCGCAGGAGCTTGCGGCCTCACCATTAATCATAATATGTATCAAGTAACATTTAAACCGGGAGATAAAGAGGGATGTCTAGCTAGTGTCATTGATACAAATCCCGTGATTCCTCAGCTTTCTTATATTAACGAAGTAACAACAGGTCCAAAAGGATCAGGAGATCAAGCATGGGTTTTTGGCTCAGAATACTCGCCTTTGCAATATTTAAGGGGAACTGTTCCCATAGATTCTCCAGTATTTACCATTAAAGCGGCTATACCGGATCCTGTAGCTTTTTTGGGAGAAGAACTAAGGAAAGCATGGAATCCTACTAAAGGCATTCAGATAATAAAAGAAAAAGAGCAAGAAAAAACAACAACACTAATACAGCAATATCCATCTCCAGCCTTAAAAGAAATCATCCTGGAAATGAACAGATATAGTATCAATCTTTATGCGGAACATTTGCTAAAATTAATAGGGGATGGGAGTAGCTCTAAAGGAAGAAAATATATTCAAGATTTACTACAAACACTCCAAGTCCCATCCCAGATAAAAGATGGATCTGGTATTGCAAGAACCAACTTGTTAACACCAAAAGGATTTGTTGCAATCTTGGAACAAATAAAGTACTCGCCATCGTTTGAACTAATATATGACTCTCTACCAGAGCCAGGAGAAGGATCTCTCCGTTTATTTGCTCCTTTAAAGCAAGGAAAATTGAAAGCAAAAACAGGAAGAATGAGTAACATCTACAATTTGGGCGGTTATTTAGAATCAAATGGTAAAACCTATGCATTTGCTATTTTTTGTAATCACTATTTGGATAAAAGCAGCATTATAGAAGAAGAGATGCATCGATTATTAGAAGATGTTCTGGCACAAGAATAGTATTGATTAGTTACCTCGTCTTATTATACAATCGACTTATTAATTTTCTCGTGATTTGCTTGGAACTGTATGCCTAAAAAGATATCTTTTATTTCCCTTGTTGTTTTGATTATCGCTTCTGTTGATAATATAAGAAATTTACCAGCAGCTGCACTCTTTGGTAGTGCGCTCGTTTTTTTCTTTGCACTATCTGCAATTGTTTTTTTGATACCTACTTCTTTAATGGCGGCAGAGCTTTCTGCAGCATTCCCAGACAAGGGTGGCATATATCAATGGGTTAACAAGGCTTTTGGTAAGAAATGGGCGATGCTTGCTATTTGGTTGCAGTGGATTAATACGATGGTGTGGTATCCGGCAATGCTCGCATTTATTGCGGGTACTCTTGCTTATTTAATCAATCCACAGCTCGCTCAAAATAAAACATATCTTATTTCGGTTATTTTAATTATTTTTTGGTCCCTTACCCTAGTCAATCTGAAAGGTCTTCATATTTCTGCCATGATCAATAATGTTTTTGCAACACTTGGAATGATCCTCCCGATGTGCTTATTGATTGCTCTTGGTATATTTTGGGTTTTTAGCGGCAGACCGCTTCAGATAAATTTAACGATAGAAAATATCATTCCTCCTTTGAATAATTCCACTAGTTGGATCTCATTGATTGCTATCATGGCATCTTTTTTAGGAATGGAACTCTCCGGTGTTCATGTTAATGATATTAAGCAGCCACAAAAAAATTTTCCAAAAGCTGTTTTGCTTGCCTCGCTCTTTATTTTCTTAACCATGCTCTTTGGATCATTATCTATTGCCTTTGTATTGCCAGAAAAAGATATTAATCTTGTTTCTGGGGTAATGCAGGTATTTGCCCGATTCTTTCAAGCATTTCATCTGGAAGCTTGGATGCCTCTTTTGACCCTTTCCATTGTGATTGGTTCTATTGGTACTATCATTAATTGGTTGATTTCACCTGCAAAAGGACTGCTTCATGCTGCAGAATTTGGATTTTTACCACCCTTTTTTAGTCGTAAAAATAAGGCCGGTGTTGCTTCCAATATCCTGCTTGCTCAAGCTGTTTTAGTGAGTCTTTTTTGCTGCGTGTTTTTAATAGAGCCAAGTATCAATGCATTTTACTGGTTTTTGACAGCTCTTAGTACAGAGCTATATATGATCATGTACATATTGATGTTTTGCTCTGGTATATGTCTTCATTATAAATATGTGGATCGCCCAAGCAAATTCAAGATTCCTGGGAACAATTGTGGCATGTGGACTGTTGCTTCATTAGGGTTAATAGGATGTATCATCACAATCATTGTCAGTTTCTTCCCTCCTGAAAATGTCAATATTGGTAGCCCAATGCGATACTTGACAATGATTGTAGTCGGTAACATCGTAACGATTAGTCCGGTTTTCTTTTTTTACTTTTATAAAAGAAAAAACGAGGTCCTTTAAGCCCGATACTATCTTCTTGCAGCAAAACTTCCAATAATCCTCCTGCTGTTGATATGAACACACTGCCGTGTAATTGATAACATGCAGCGCAAGAGATAGATCCGCTGCCGCAAGATTTAGTTAATCGCTGTCCCCCTCTCTCATAAGTTTTTACGGAATGTGGGAATTATAGCAAGACTTGAAATAAAGTAATGGGAAATCAGCCTGTTTTTTTCGTGCAGCAGGTCTTTAATCAAATGGATGGCTAGTTTTGTCGACTAGTTGGCTCTCTATGAAAAGCCATCTGGCAACTGTATCTAGTATTACAGAAATACTTTGTTTTTCTGGCTTAGCTTTACTCCCTACTGTTTCTATATAGAAGGTATTTGGCATGCAATAGGTGGCAACAGCGTTTTGATAATTGCAATAAGGCTGACTTGATATAAAAAGACAAGAGCCTGTCTTAGGATTTCTCGATAAAAAGTCATATATAGTGTCTGTTGTGGTAGGACGTCGTAAAGCTCTATTTCCAACAATCATAGGAGTATTAATAACAATGACGGGAACTTCTCTCATTTCTTGTGGTATGTCCAAATGATTGAAGTAATATGTTGCAACATCTGATTCCACATAAATCGGCAAATCTATTTTTTCAAATATAGGATCAAGAGGGCGTTCACTTGATAAGAAAACAATGTGCTGAAATCGAATACCATTATTCCACTGATCAATAAAGAAGTTAATTCTTGAAGCAAAAGTATGAATGCTGGCTCCAAGAACACATGCGTAATCGTAATTTTTTTGAGTGGGAAGTTTTTCTTCTAATAATCCAAGCTGATCGATAAGTTCAAAAAAATAAGCCTTATTTTCTAAAGCAATATCTGGTATTTCCCATCTTTCTTTATTGGACGGACGAAGCCATTTTTTTTGCGTTTCTTCGACAATGGAGGAAAGGCTTCCATCATGTTTGACTCCCATGAGCTCTAGTAATTTTAATAGAGGAGGAGAAAGAGCATTATCATCTGCTTTAAGAATCACCTGTAAACTTATAAAAAGAACAAAGAAATACTTCATTGAGCCTCTAGTAGCCATATGCTACCAAAACAGTCCTTTTAATCCTTTAGAAAAGATTTCAAAAGCTAAGGCTGCTAGGATAAGTCCGCCGATTCTGGTGATAATATTTAATCCGGTCTCTCCGAGATAGCGCTCAATTTGTACACCAAAGTAAAATAAAAGAGCAGTTGTAATACCTACTAAAAGAGCGCAACCAGTAAGGATGAATTTTTGCAAGATAGTATGGTAGACGTTAGAGGCTACAATAACAGCGCTCAAAGCTCCAGGACCAGACATAATGGGCATGGCAAGTGGCACAACAGCGATGGATGCTTTTGCTTTTAACTCATCTTCTGTTTGCCGCATCGAGCTTACCTTTGCATTAAGCATGGAAAGAGCTAGTAAAAATACAACAATAGCACCAGCGCATTGGAAAGCAGGAACACTAATGCCTAGGAATTCAAGCAATGGAGCGCCTATCCAAGTTGCAATTGTTAAAATGACAGCAACTGCCATACCGGAAGAAAACCCGATAAAGGTCCTCTGTTGTTTGGCTCTGCCTTGCGTTAAACTTAAAAAGACAGGTAAGGCAGTTAATGGGCTACAAAGAATAAACAAGGAGATAAAATAATTAATAACCCAGGAAAATTCCATCATAGCCCTCACGAACGCTTTATGCTTTCAGTAACTGTTAATAATATGGTCTATCTTTGATGACAATAGAATTTTTCTAAACTGCGCTTGTTAATGCAAAAAATGTTTGATACTTTTCTTGTTATTTCTTACAACAGATAGCGACCATCAACCAAACACAAGGATTAATCATGAAAATTATCGTATTACTCGGCAGAATATTTTATTCTGCTATCTTTATTCTTTCCTCATTTGGACATTTTACGTCTGCTACCGTGCAGTATGCAGCATCTCAAGGGGTTCCCATGGCTCATCTACTCGTGCCAATATCAGGGATTCTTGCTCTGCTTGGAGGCCTTAGTATTTTACTTGGCTATAGGGCAAGATATGGGGCGTGGCTCTTAGTGATCTTTTTAGTGCCTGTAACGCTCATGATCCATAACTATTGGGTGCATCAAGATCAAGCAAGAGTGATGATAGAACAAGTGATGTTTATGAAAAACATCTCTATGCTCGGCGCCGCTCTTTTAATTGCATATTTTGGATCAGGACCTCTTAGCTTAGATAAAAGAAGATAAATTAAGGCTCCTCTAATTGAGGAGCTGTTTCATAGTAAAAAATTTAATAGCATGATGCTCTATTTCTTGTAAGTCTCTATCTATTTTGGTATCATACCCTTTTCTTAATACAAAAAAGATTGTTTATGGAAGCTTTTGTCGTTTGTGCAAGTGGCCTTGAAAGCCTTTTAATGGAAGAACTTAAGGAGCTCGGTATTGGAAAAATCCGAAAAGGGTTTCGTGGTGTTTATGTTCCAAATGAAATGAATATCATCTATACCATTAACTATTGTTCTAGGATTGCAATCCGAGTATTAAAACCTTTAATTAAATTTTATTGCAAGGATGCTAAAGCTTTATATACTGAAAGTAGAGAAATTGATTGGTGCCTTTATTTAGATCCAAGTAAAACATTTGCAATTGATTCCAATGTCTCCCATCCATTACTTCGCAATTCATTATTTGCCGCCCAAGTCCTTAAAGATGCTATTTGTGATACAATTAGAGAAGCGCATAACGCTCGTCCTTCTATATCTGTCGATAGTCCAGATGTGCAACTCAATTTGTTTATTCAAAAAGGGATGGCGACCATTAGTTTTGATACATCAGGCACGCCACTTTATAAGCGTGGCTATAGATATCCACAAACGATAGCAAAAGACCCCATCCATGCTCCAATTCAAGAATCGCTAGCAGCAGCTATTTTGCGCCTTGCTAAATACAGTAAGGAAGATAAACTGTGTGACCCTTGTTGTGGCAGTGGTACCTTTTTAATTGAAGCTGCAATGGTTGCAACAAACACGCCAGCTGGTTTTTTCAGAAAATCATGGGGATTTAAAAATCTTCCTGAATATGTAGAAGAAGAGTGGCTTGAGGTAAAAAAGAGTGTTGATCAAGCTATTATTCCTCTTCCAAAGGGATTAATTATGGGGGCAGATAAGGATTTATCTGTCATGAGTACTTGTAAACAAAATCTTCTACGTGCTGGATTTGCAGAATCAATTACAATACAAGGAAAAGAGATTGAAAGATTTTCTCCCATAGATAAACCATCTTTAATTGTATGCAACCCTCCCTATGGAAGAAGGCTGCCGGTTGCAAATAGGTTCTACCTATCTCTTGCACAATTCATGCAGGAAAGATGCAGCCCACAGACAAAAACGTTTGTACTGAGCCCTAATTTAGATGTGGAAAAAAAAGATATAGAAGAAAAAGGACTTTCTGTTCACTCTCTTTTTCCTATTTTAAATGGCGGGCTGGAAACGCAGCTGTACTGCTTGGAGTAGCTTCTAAAGAAGCTACGATAGTTTGTGTAGAGCGTAATTGAGCTATTACTTCATCCCATGTTATTAGAATTTACTTAACAGTTGCGAGCCCTGGCTTAAAGAATAAACAAGCTAAATGCTTCAAAAAGGTTTTTTAGAGTTGTCTTTCTCAAACTGAATGAGTATTTGATTTCCATCCTCTACTGCTTTGTCTAAAGCCTCTTTTGGGGTCAACTCACCTTGAAAGGCTTTTTCTAGATAGTCGATGATGTTTTCACGAATGATCGGATAATTGCCTAAGCGAATACCTTTTGTAAAAGGAGAAATTTTTTGATTCATGACTTCAAGTATTGCAATTTCTGCAGCAGGATTTTCTTCATAATATCCCTTTTTTTTGGAAAAATAATAAGCAGCTTCTGTGATAGGTAGATATCCTGTTTGTTGATGCCAGTAAGCTTGTACTTCCGGAAGTGAAAGATAAGAAAATAGATGGGCAATTCCACGATAAATATCATCATTAAAACCGGCTATTGCCCAAAAAGAGGACCCTCCGATGTTCAGGCGATAAGGAGATCCTGGGATATCAGACCAGTAAGGCATAAATCCAACACCAATAGGATGAGAGGATTTTTTCAGCATCGGTAAGCGATTGGCTCCCTGGAGCAAAATACCGCAGCGTCCCTCTTTAAAAAAACGCTCCGGTTCATCAGTAAAACGTCCTTTGTAACTAAAAATTCCCGCTTTTTGCCAGTCGATTAGTTTTTGTAGATGTCTGATTTGATATTTTTCGTTAAAGATAAGACGAGCAGACAGGCTCTGAAATCCATTTTCCTCTGTTGCAAAAGGAAGGTTGTGCCAAGAGCAAAGATGTTCAAGGTGATAGGCTGCTGGCCATGCGGTAACAAATCCATTATAGCCTGCTTTGACAAGTTTGAGTCCCATTGCTTCCATCTCCTCCCAGGTTTTAGGGGGATGGTTAGGATCAAGACCTGCTACCTCAAACGCTTTTTTATTATAAAATAAAATACCTGTGGAGGCATTCCATGGCAGGGAAAACATCTTGCCATCAGATGTGGAATAAAACTCCCGTACTGCATCGATATAGACATCAGAATCAAATTTTTTGAAATAAAGGCGCATGATAGCATCTGCAGGAACAAACATCTGCGGTTTTAGCATCATCGTTTGTGTGGCTACTTCATAGACTTGTAAAAGATGAGGAGGTGTATTATTTTCAAAAGCTGTTACTCCAAGCTTAAATGTGTCAGCATAGTTTCCTTTATAGACTAAGATAACCGTATAATTACTTGATTGATGGTTGAAATCATCGATAATCTCTTTGAATTTATCATATAAAAAGCCTTCAAAAGAGTGCCAGAAAATGATGTCGGTACTGAAAAGAAAAGAACTAAAAAAGAAGGAAATAACAAAAAGTAAGTGTTTCATAAAACCCAAGATAATTAAGTGATTTCTCCAAGAAAGTGCCCATTCCACCATCTTTTTCGCCATCGCATGACATGTACCTCATTTCTGATGCCTGCCTTGGTATAAGGATCCGCTAGCATAAAAGCATTTGCTTCTTTTTTAGTATCCACATCAAGTAGAGTAATACCACCTATAATTTCTTTTCCATCATCGGATAAAAGAGCTCCTGCGGCTAGAACTTTCGCACCTGCATTTTTGTGATGCTCTCTGTGAGACTTCCGATGAGTCTCTCGAATTTTTTCCATATTAGGATGATCGAGTGCATAAATAAGAAATGGCATACATGTCACCAAAGTTAAGGATTAGATAATTCTAAAATAGACCCACCGATCACATCTCCGTGGATGATCACATCGGACGCCACATATACCAGACCATTCCCTTTTTGAAAGGTAATAGACCCATTTATTTCTGTAGAGTCTTTTAACTCTACAATAAGAGGCTCACTATTTGCATTATCAATATATAAAGAAGGCAAACTGCAAGAAGTTAAAACTACATTTCCACTACGAATAATCATGTCTTTTAAGAATTTAGTGTCTAGTGCACTTAACGTTCCTTCGACGTGCACCTCTCTTTTTACTGTGCATGCCTCTAATGTAACATCCCCCTTAACCATCAATCCAAAAAGGATACTTCGGATCCCTTCTATTTTACCAGTTTTTTCAATGACGATAGTGCTAAAAACAGTGGCATCTTTCAGATTAAAGTTGCCATTAACAGTCAGTAATCCATGACAAGCAGCTGCCCACATACCGATTGTTGTACTAGCAATAAGCAGTTTTTTTTGCATAAAGATTCTCAGTTGAGTTAAAAGGGAATCTCAATATAAGAGATAAATTGTTTTTATGAAAGAAACGACTTATATTTTCTAAATAATTTGTAAAAAATCCATCCAATCAAAAACAGTAAAAAGCATATAGCAAACAAAAATGCAACGGCAGGAAGAGCTTTCATATAATCATTGATCATTTTTTTATGTTTAGCTAAGAAATATTCACAATCATTTAAAAAAGAATTAAGATAGTCAAATACTTGGTCTTGTTTCATCACTTTTTCTTTAAAATTGTAGGATACAAAGTCTATTGGAGAGCAAGTAGCCAAAAGAGGAACTCTTGTTGTTGATCTGCGATGCGTGTTATAATGCACTTGGTAGAACTCAAAATCAACGAGCGTTGTTTCCTCGTTTTTTAATAAGACGCATAGCCGGGGCGTTTTGTAGTATAAATGATTTTGTTTCATAAAAGACAAAATATCATTTTTTAGCTTGGGGAAGTTTTGGATGTCGCTTGTAAAAATGAAGCATGGATAATCATAATTTTGATTTAATTGTTGTAAGAACTGTTCCATGATTTGATTTTCTTGTGATGATAAAAGAGAGGCACGATCAAAAACA
Organism: Chlamydiales bacterium; assembly: GCA_016213235.1. Classification (GTDB taxonomy): domain Bacteria; phylum Chlamydiota; class Chlamydiia; order Chlamydiales; family JACRBE01; genus JACRBE01. The sequence goes on from JACRBE010000047.1 coordinate 113,096, forward strand.
TGTTGTCGTTGAAGAGCGGGAGTTCTCCATGAATCATAATATGCTATAGCGGTAACAAATAATACCAATGCTATAAGAAAAAAGCGCGCTTTGGAAATGTAAGATCTATAGTTTTGTATCATTATAAGATAAATTTTCGTGTGTTTTATCAATTGTATCACAAAAAAAATGAATTTCACGTACAAAAAACGATTTAATATTAATTTTTTTTTATACAAAAAACGAGTCCGTATATAGATATAAGGTCATAAAGATTTTTATTAACATTAATCGTTGTTGAGTGAAATTCTTATATTAAGTATGTAAAATTTGTAACCTAATATGGGGGAAATAATGGCTAAAAAAACAGCTAGAAAAAAAACAGCTGCTAAAAAAACAGCAAGAAAAGTAGTTAAAAAAACAGCAAGAAAAGTAGTTAGAAAAAAAGCTGCAAAAAAAGCAGTTAAAAAGACAGCTAGAAAAACAGCTGCTAAAAAAACAACTACTAAAAAAACAACTACAAAAAGAAAAGCTGCTAAGAAAAAAACAGCTAAAAGTGCAATGAAAGGATCTGGAACAGGCGGCGATATGCCTCCAGGTTGTGGATGCTAATATCGTTTTATTTAATCAATGGTCAGGAGTTTTTTCACACTGACCATTGATTTTTTCTTATCAATACTAATTAATTTTTTCTCTTCTAAGCGCTTGATCACATTTAAGGATGAATCCTTCCCTTCCCATTGGTTTATATTTGCAATAGGAGATGAAAATAAGGCGTTGATAATATCTTGTGAAGATTCTAGATCAAAGGTCTCTTGCTGCATTTGTTGATATAAACGTAAGATTTTTTCTCCCTTAGATAAGAGTTTTTCTCCCTCTTCTATCATGCTACTTAAGAAAAAAGAGATCCATTGATTCCAATCGTTTGTTGAGTTGATTAAAAAAAGTCTTTCAAAATACTCTAAGCGATGTTTTTTGAAATAAGAGCTTAAGTAAAACATTGGAGTGGAAAGGAGCTTTTTCTTATAAAGAAATAGAGGAATACAAATGCGTGCAACGCGCCCATTACCATCCATAAATGGGTGTATAATAAGAAGTTGGGCAAAAAAAACAGCTAGTTGTACAAGGGGGTCTTTTTCTTGATAAGCTATATATTTTTTAAGTTCCAGCATACTCTTTGATAAGATGTTAACAGCGGGTGGATAGTAGTAGGCCTTGTCAATACTACATCCCTTTTTACCAATCCAATTTTGACGATCACGAAATTTGCCGATATCTTTTTTAGGTAGCGTAGCATCTTGTTTAATAATGCCATGGATCTTACGTAGAAGCGTAAGAGAAATAGAACTCTTTTTAACCTGTTTCACAGCAGTGGATAAGGCAACGTGATAATTGATAATCGTGAGTAGGTCTTCCCTATCAGATACAGGCTCAAAAGCGCATGCTATAAGCAACTCTTTCATTGTGGTAGTTACTTGTTGGGAGTGGACAGACGATAGTACTTCTTGGAGTGTTAATGTAGAAAATACCTGCTCAGGATTTTTTACTTGTTTTAGCATTTCATTATATCTAGCTAAAACAGCATGAGCTTTGCCAATTAGTGGAACAAAAGCATCCCAATTCAACGAGCGCAACGGGAGTCTATCAGGAATGCAAGTTTTATATTTCATTGAGTGTACAGCTATTATGGACTTTTTCTTTTACATAGCGACTAAACACAAAAAAAGCAATTATTCTGCAGACATAGACAGATCAGTGGCGATATTAATGTATTGTGATAAATAATAATAAGGCGAAAAAGCATAGGTAAGCCAATATTGCGGAAGGAGATTCTGACCAGGGAGCTTAAACAAGGTTGTAAAGATGGATGTCTGGTATCAAAAAATACTAAACAAAGACTCGCTTAAGAGATCCTATTTTATGCTTTGCAATCGTTCAAGCAGAATTAAGAAACCTGTTATAGGGAATCTTATATAGGTAGGATACAATCATGCCATTATGATGGAAATAAGATAGCATGGTGCTCGTATGTGATGTCGATATGATCATCAGTGATGGATATTTTTGTTATACGGTAGAGCTCGCATGGCACCTTAGATAATTTCTCTAGTAGTTTCTCTGCATTCATACCACCATTTTTTATCATATCCTGTTTTTCTATTGAATCAGCATCCAGTTCGATTGTAAAAGGAACGGGACCGATTAATGGTTGGTCAAGATCGTATTTTACATTAAATTCCATGCAATACGATGTTGTTCTCGCCACGTAGCCATTTTCTGTTTTTTCTATAGAGATGATCTTTTCATGTTCAAAACGGGAGGATTCCCATATCGTATCTTTTAAAAGATCTACTAATTCCCTTAGAGATTGTGCACCGCCAGGCAATGCTTGGTAGCTTTCCCTACTATTGTTTAAAGATATTTTCAGAGCTTCTTGTATGATTGTTAGGCTGTTCATAAAATACTCTTGTTGGTTTTGTTTTAATCTAGATAATAACATCAAACAATCTAATATAAAAGTAAAAATATTTTTATATCATATTCATACAATAGTTGATGCAAAACAGCTATGGGAAATGCACCCTCATTTATTTCTCATGATAAAAAACAAAGAAATATATAAAGGAAATAAATAAAATAATCGATCCCACTAATAGTGGAAGATGCATATTTAATCCGGCCAATGGTCCTGCAAGAAGTGGTGAAACAATTTGCCCAATTGCCCACATAGAACCTGCAGCTCCCATCGCTCTTCCTTGCATTTGTTCTGAGGCTTTTAATGAAAGAATAGCACTCAAGTTTACCCAGCTTAGAGCTCCACCGGTAAGAGTAATAGGAATAATAATCCAATAATACCATAACTGGTTTGGATATAAGAAAGTGCCTACTCCAAAGGAAGAGAGGCCTATACCCGCTAAAATGAGGGATCGCACGGAAAACTTTCCGGAAAGTTCCTTATTTAAGAACATGGAAACAAAAAACCAAACAACGGCCATAAAAGCAAAAATATCACCGATCTTATCTGCTCCTAGGAAATACTTTTGCTCTAAAAAGGTGGGAGAAAAGATAAGAAAAAAGCCCCAACCGATAGAAAAAAGCAAGTTAGTTGCAAGAATATTACGTAATTTTTTTTGATGAAATACAAGGCGAATATCTTTAAAGGTATTGAAAAAAGAACTCTTTGTATCATGTTTTTTATAGGTTGCAGTCTCTGTGAAGAAAAATAAAACTACGAAAAAGTTGATCAGGGCACAAACAGCTGCAAATATAAATGCACCGGAGCCAAATAGCCAGTTTGGATTAGCGAGCTTTCCTCCAAACCAGGGACCTGCTACAAAACCGAGTCCTCCCACTCCAACTAATACACCAAAAGCTTTGCTTCGATTATGCTCGTCAGTAAGATCTGCAGTAGCGGATTGTGCTAGAGCAACATTACCAGAACAAAAACCTGTTATCATACGACCAAGAAAAAGAAGTTCAAGGCTTTGTTTATAAACGCCTATAGCCATTACAGAATAGCCACCTATACTAAGAGCAATGGACCAAAGGAAAATTTTATATCTCCCATAATGATCGGCAAGTGCTCCGGCAAAAGGTCCAGCAATAAATTGCGAAAGACCAAATACGGCAAATAATACACCTAGCATAGTAGTACGAGTCGTTTCAAGAGTATCTGGCGCAAAAAAGTGAAGATGTGAGTTAAGCAATAGGGGAGCGAGTACTGGAAATACAATCGAATAACCGACCAAATCAAGAGTATAGGTCATTAGAATCGTTAAAAAGGTTCGATAATTTTGCTGGGATCTAAACACAAAGCCTCCATTTGAGAACTTTTTCTTTATAATAGAAGCGATGATTTTTTTATCTAAAAATAGATCAACACGGAGCAACGAATTGCTTCTTACAGGATTTATCCAAGATGAGCAATGATTCTTCTAGAAAAATAACCAGGGTCAAGCAAAGCATCTATTCGGTTTACCGAAATTGCCGTAAAGCCCCTGGATTCATCCCTTGTCATTACCCAAATATATTTCGAACTGGGTGTTGTAACAGGATATCAATATCAGAAGCGCACCTATAGGAAAATTAAAGCGAATCTGTGATGCTGCAGATTCCTCTAGAAAGTTGGACACAAAAATGGAGATAGTCTCTTTAGTAGGAACTCTGTTCTGTCATGGATGTCATCTACATGTTGCCTTATCCGATGAATTGGGTAGTACCATTGGTGGACATGTAATGGATGGTTGCATCATTTATACAACCGCAGAAATTATAATTGGAGATGCCACTCATCTAGAATTTAAAAGGCAGCAAGATTCCGCTACAGGATATTCAGAGCTTGTTATTACATCAAAATAATGGTCATTAGCGCGCTTGCTCTGCTATGGAATTACATAGTAAAATATCAGGTAAAAATGAGCAAAACTTCCTGCTAAAACAAACATATGCCAAATGGTATGGAAATAATGGTATTTGGTATCTAAAGCAAAGAAAATAAATCCAAGAGTGTAGAAAATCCCACCTAGAAAAAGAGAGAGGATTCCATAAAAGGGGAGTGTAGCTACAATAGGCTCTATTGCAAAAATAGCCAGCCATCCCATAATCAAATAGAAAGCACCGGAGAGTGCTTCAAACCTATGGCCGAATATGATTTTAAAGGCGATACCAATCACGCAAAAGAGATATTCGAGAATGAATAGTGTCCATCCTACCACTCCTTGTAAGACAATCAACGTGATTGGCATATAAGTGCCTGCGATGAGGAGATAAATACTGATATGATCTAGTCTCCGAAGTAGTTTTTTCATACGTGTTTGGCAGGCATGATAAAGAGTCGATATGGTGTATAATGTGACAAGAGATCCTCCATAAATACTGGAGCTTACAATATGCGAAGTATCGCCTCTTGTAATGGAGTTGTATATTAAAAGAGCGCATGCGATAAGGCTGAGTAACAATCCAAATCCATGTGTAATACTATTAGCAAACTCTTCTTGAAGAGTTTGAGGAGCAAAGGGGTCCTTTTTTCTAGGAAGCATAGATACACCATACTAAGGTTGTTGTATAAATATTAATGCTACTGAATTCATACAATACCTTTTTCTTGGCTATTGTAATAAGCATTGACAAACGGTGTTTCGGTCCCTCCTTTTCTTAATACGTTGAATTGTTCAAGTGTAGGCCGTTTTTTCCATCAAATCGATATGCTGGTAGGCAATTATTGGTTGCATTATCTTGAATTGTTAGACAAACTCCTTCTATAGGAAGATAGGTCAGAAAAAATAACATGATATAACAAATTAACTGTTGCATAAACCTCATGTTATTGGGGATATTCGTGGCAGTCAAGGATAATTATGAAAATACGTCTTTTTAACAGGCTTCCTATGCACTATATCACCAAGAGTATTATTCGATATAAATACTATCGATATCGTTGTGGGCATGATCAAAAACTAAAACATCTTTGGAATTCAAATTAACAAAAACTATGTATAGTCGCTTTTTTCACAATTTTGACATACGGGATAGTTGGATAGTTGCATGGTTTGCTGCGCTACCAGAAAGCGAAAATATTCCGTGCTAGAAAAGATCTCTTCTATAGATTGCGTTTTTAAATTACCAAATCGGATGGAAGCATTAAAATCATAGCAGCAGGGGACGATGTTTAAATCCCAGGTAACATTTAGTATTTCTCGTCTATTGCCAACAACAACAGGACAAATTTTTGTACTTGGTGGTACATTGTAGGCTCTCCCATTACCATAGTTATGTACATAGTTCCATGTGTTGATTTTAAAGCCGAGATGATCTGCCCACTCTATAAATTCTAATTTCCCTTCAGGCTGCGCCATGGGAAGTGAGGAAGAAATGCTATTTTCCGGTATTTTAATATAGATATCTGTGCTCAGGTTTTCTTTCTTTCTGATATCGCTAATCCACTGCAAATTTCTTTTTACTATGCTCAGCCCATCATATCCATGAATATTTTTATAAGATTCTTGTGTAAACCCATACATGCTGACCATTAGTTGATCAAGACCTGCGGTTAGTAAATTGTATAAGTACTCTTCTTTTACCTTAACTCCTAAAGTAGAGATAATAAATGAAGTGCAATGAGAAGATTTTGTTTTCAAGATTCGTAGTTTTTCCGGAAGCTTACGATCTAAAAGAGATTCTCCAAAGCCATGCAAATGAATGGACCCAAAAAAAGGAGAAATGCGATCGGCCACAAGAGAAAAATCTTCCATGGACATAAATCCAATGGACCTAGTTAATTTCTCTCTTGGACACATAACGCATTTATATCCACAAGAATTGGTGTTTTCAATACGCACTTCTTTAAAGTTTGGAATAGCCATGATATGACGTTTTTGATTTTAGCTATATCAAATACACAAGATAAAAGAATAGCTTTTTTCCATTAAAGGTACCTCATTGATATTGCTTGTAGTTTTTTGAAAAATATTGCATATGGAAAAACATAAAGAATCTTTATAAGGAGATACCAAATCATGAAATATGTTGTTCTTATCGGAAGAATCCTGTTTTCATCCATTTTTATTATAAAATCGATAGATCATTTTTCTAAGGAATCTATTAACTATGCAGCAAATTCCGGTGTTCCTTTAGCTACTATTTTAGTGCCTATTGCAGGGATCATTGCATTCTTAGGGGGAATAAGCATTCTTTTAGGATATAAGGCCCGTTTAGGAGCTTGGTTAATCATCATTTTTCTTATTCCCACTACGTTAATGATGCATCAGTTTTGGAGTATTGGAGATGTTTATGATGCCATGATGCATCAATATTGCTTTATGAAAAACGTTTCGATGATAGGTGGTGCGCTCATGATCTCTTATTTTGGTTCCGGACCGATGAGTCTCACAAAGTAATGGGCCCATTCAATAGGCAAGTGCGACAAGTAGATTAAAAATATTTGGTTGTCCTTAAATATAACGACTCTAAAGAGTTATAAAAACTCCAGTTACTGGGTGCACTTCGAACTTTTGACTGGCTAGACTTTAAAGATAAATTTTTAACAACTTCACATTTAGCCTGTTATAACACCCTTGCCAATAATGTATCTTGCAGGATACAATGAAGTTATGGAAATCGCGATTGAGCTTTACGAAACACTAAGGGAACTGCATACACGCGCTAAAATCCTCACAAGGCTTGACCGTCTAAGAGTGGGGAACTTTGGTGATTGTAAGGCTCTTGGTGATGGAATTGCAGAACTGAGAATTCACTATGGACCTGGGATTAGAGTCTATTACTCGAAAATAGGCAATAAGATCGTGCTCTTGCTTTGCGGAGGAGATAAAAGTTCGCAAACCAAGGACATTAATAGGGCTAAGGAGTATTTAAAAGAATATCAATTGAGGGAGAAAAAATATGGCAAAAAGTAAAAACTATCAAGAATGGCTCTTAGAAAAGCTAAAGGATCATGATGAAGCCGTTGCCTATCTCAATGCTGCCTTAGAAGAAAGTCTCAAAGGTGATGAAGAATCTCAACATCTTTTCCTCGTCGCTATTCGCAATGTTGCTGAAGCACAAGGTGGCATAGGAAATCTTGCCAAAAAAGCTGGTATTGGACGAGAAAGCCTCTATAAAACACTCTCAGAAAAAGGAAATCCTAAATGGCATACCCTTGTTTCATTGGTGATTGCTTTAGGATTGAATTTACGATTGACTTAGAAACATAAAGAAGCGCTTGGAAGAATATCGCAAGCGCTTCAATCTGCTTGATTTTATAAATTTTTAATTCAAACTCGAACTATAGAACTGCTCTGGACAACCAAGGGCTTTGGTTATATCTTGCATTTCTTTATCCATCTCCACCAGCCCAGGAGAGAATTTCAAACGTAAAGCAAGTAATTCTTTGTAATATTCAGCAGAGTTCATCTCTTTTTTATATTTGTTATTTAAATTTTGAACCTCTTTTTGAAATTCCTGACTACCTAATGGTTTCATTTCCTCTTGATATTTTTGCATTATTTTTCCGTATGCTTCTTGCAACTTTTGATAATTTTCTGTCCCAGGAACCCATTCTTTGAGCAATTCCATTGAATTTGAGTCACTCTCCACTTTACTACAAAAATCACGTGTATTTTTTTTCACTATTTCCATCATTGGAGTGGATGAAGATGTCCAGGAAGTCGTTCGTTCATCAATACTTTCAATTTCTGTCATCAAGACGTCTGTAGCTTTGATATTCTTTTCGGCTTTTATGATAAGAGTATCGCCTTCAATTCTTAACTTTACCACAGCTCCCTCACTTATATCTAATAAAGCTAAAATGCAGCGATCCAAAATTAAAGCATTGCTATTTCCGTATTTTACTAATTTCTTAAGCATGATTCCTCCTTAAATTTTTCATTTCATAATATTTAACTTCGTACGAACATCGTATATCAAATGTATATATATCGTAAACACAAAAGAAGCGAAATTAATTTTTCGGATTCTATGTGTCTAGTAAATTATGGCAAGATCAGTAACGAATATAGTGATTATATTGTCTATGTTGATGAAAGCGGAGACCATAGTTTAACTTCAATTGATCAAAGTTATCCTGTGTTTGTTTTGACATTTTGTGTTTTCGAAAAAACCTATTATTCAGAAGTCATTGTCCCTGCTATTCGCAAGCTTAAATTCAAAATGTTTGGTCATGATATGGTAGTTCTGCATGAGCATGATATTCGCAAAAAAAACAGGTGCTTTTAATCTGTTTGGGAAAGAAAAGAGAGAAAGCTTCTTTGATCAAATCAATACGACGATTTCTCAAATGGAATTTACTCTAATATCGCGTGTGATAGACAAACTTGAGATCAACAAGCAAAATATCAAAGATTTACATATTTATCATTTAAGTATGAAATTAGCTCTGGAAGAATTGTATTCTTTTTTGCAAGAAAAAGGACAAGCTAATCGATTAACTCACTTAGTTTGTGAAGCAAGAGGGACAACAGAAGATAGGTCTTTAGAGATCGAATTTGCAAAGATTTGCAATGGAGATAATATTTATGAAAAAAAATTACCTTTTCAGATCATCATTGCCCATAAACAAACTAATTCAGAAGGGTTGCAGCTAGCAGATTTAGCAGCAAGACCTGTGGGGCTTTCGATTGTTTATCCCGATCAATCCAATCGAGCGATGAAAATCCTCTCAAGAAAAATATATCAATATCAGGGATTAGACAGAGCAATAATAGGAAATATTGTATATCCTCCAAAAAGCGAAAAACCCCAAGGAACCCCTTGAGGTAACACGCCGGCCAGGTAGTCCCAACCCACTTATATCCTGATATTATTCTATGGAAGATTTTTTTTCACTCACATTCATGAATTTTTACGCATTTTTTCCGCATTTGAGAAAAAAGTTAACAGAAAAACAAACCAAAAATAGAAAAATTCCAGATACACTGTTTTGTGTGGAAGATATTCAGGGTTGTTCTGATGAGTTGCGTAAAAAATGCGGAAATTTTGTTTTAAAGAACCTAAAAACATAAGAGCCTCTAATAGCAATTGCTTGTATCAGAGGCTCTTAAAGACTTATAAAGTGAACTCCAGATACTGGGTACACTTCGAACTTTTGACTGGATCGGCTTTAAGGATAAATTTTCGCACATACCTCTAATACAACAAGCTAACAGGTCAAATTGGGTCAGTAGATAATTTTTTGCATGATTTCACACCACGCCGTTGATTGGGGAAAATCGATCTTTTTCTTTTGAATCTGCTGATGTAAAAAACTTTTGATATCAGAATAGTTATCAAAAAAATCAGCTTGTACGATTGGCTTTTCATAAGGGAAAAATCGTTCTGCCAGGTTGATATAGCCGAATATCAGAAAAAGTATCTTGTTTATCACAACCTCAGCCAAAGTTTTATTAAAAGTTGGTAACAAAGAAAATGTGCTTGCAGAACTCATGGATGCATTTAGCCTTGGAAGGCTTGAACCAAAATTCTTATGTTCGAATTTGGATAAGAAATGATAGGTAGTTTTTTGTGAATCTTTTCCAGCAACATATTCCCATGCTCTCTTGATCGTAACTTTCTGACCACTACTATCTTTTCCATCAGTCTCGTATGCAATAATCAGCTCTTTATGATCCAAAAGGTACTTGTATTTCACAAGACTTTCCAGAATTGATCTACAGCAGTTTAAAGAATCGTGATACAACCCCTTTTCCATTAAAGCACTGCAACTGCGAAAAGACAAAGGAGCTTCATAGTATGTATCAAGAGCAAAAAGAACAAATCGATACTCGTCTGAGTTTTGATCTTCAGGCAAAGAGCATTTATAATAACGTAGCTCTAGCAAGACATCTATTGCCTGCCCTAGCCTAACAAACCACTTACCATAAGTTTTGTAAGTTTGTTCTTGGACTTTGCTTTCACTTAATAAAATATCTTTGTAAGTAGCATGTCTTTTCTGGTCTGGTGATTTTGAATTATCATCTGTCTGAGTCATCTAAAACATTCTCTTAAGAAATCGACAGTTCATAATAGAACAGAGGAAGGATTTATAGCACTTAAAGCATCATTATTAACTTAAAAAATCGCTGAAGTCAGGACTATATAATTTCAGAGCTTCTTCTTTCTTCCCTTGTTTCCAGCAGCAATCAGCCAAACCACGTTTATTGCCAAATTCTATTAACCCTTCATTAGATTGTGCAAAAAGACATGAGCAAAAAACAATCAGAGAAAGAGTATAAAATTTCATAGAAAAACCTTCGATAATATTTACAAATAATAACTAAGAAAGTAATTTTGCACTTCTTTATGGATAGTGACATGAGAAGTTTTTTTTTGTTAAGTTTTATTATTTTTTCTTGTTCATGCTATGCTATTACGCAGTCAGAGCTTGAACAGTGTGGTCAAGAAAAGTTGGAAAGTTCTTTTGAGCATATGGGAATAGGCCTTGTGGAAATTGGCTTTGGAGTTTTTGAATTTTCCAGAGGTGACCCTGTAGGAGGTGCGGTTAGTATTGGAGCTGGAGTAAAAGAATTAAGGGATTCTGTGAACGATTTTAATGAAGCAAAAGGTCTGTTCGAAAAATCTAGGGAGATATTTCATGATTAATTATTTTTTTATAGCTTTAAATCTGGCTCTATCCTGTTATTTTTTTTATAGGTTAAAGACTCAAAAACTAAATAAGGGACGTAACGGATTCGGTGCAGGTGTTTTTTTAGTGGTCTTTATCTATCAAATGTCTCCCATTTTTGCTAGTTTTACTAAAAAACTATTTTTCTAAAGTATTTTTATGAAGATCTTCTTTGGAAAGGAAAGTGACAAGATAATTCTGCTTCTTTTAAGCGGAGACAAATTCAGTCAAAAGAAAGATATCCAAATTCATAATGACGACATCGCACCTTCTATTAAAATGGGATTTTCTTTTGTAAATCGATGCCATATTTTTCCAACTCTTGTGTTTAGGAGTGTTTGGTTGGATGCTGGTTAAGATTCCTTTTCATTGCACCGCTGGTGCACCATTCGATCAAAAAGATGTCGTTACACTCGCACTTCAACCGTTTTTGGTTGTCCTTAAATATAACGACTCTAAAGAATTATAAAAACTCCGGATGCTTGATTCGAACAAGCGACCAACGGATTAACAGTCCGCTGCTCTACCGCTGAGCTAATCCGGAATATGCGAAAATCTTACACTAAAACAATCTTTTGTTGCAATAAAGAATAGTCATTATTTATTGCTTTGACAAGGCTTTAGCAAACAACTCGCAAATGCCTACTTGAACGGCACATTCTAAGGCTTTGCATGCTGTATAGATAGCTGTTCCAAGTGTACATAGCATATAGTATCCGGCATCTTCAGCATTATGAGGTGTGTTTTTAAACATGTCATATGCAAAAGCAAAAAAGAGCGATCCTAATGCAGATGTTCCAGTTGCTGCACATAGTCCGGAGAATAAAGTAACCTGGAATAAAGAAGCTCCTGCAAGAGCTGCTGCCGCTGCCGCGCCACCAGTAAATACGGAAGCCGCAATAAGCCCAAGTGTAAAAAGTACGACTAATGTAATTTTTGCATATTTTGCAGAATCATTTTGTCTTGAGACTGCTGTTGGTAGAACACCAGGTGCATTTGCCCCGTTTGTTGAATGAATGGCTAATGGAGAACTCATAATTTCACCTTATTTTGTTTTAGTGAAACTATTTTAGCAATTTTTAATTTTATTATTAATCTTTAAAATAATTAATTATTCATTAAAAATTTTATTATTTAATTCTGTTGATAGTGCAAAGGATGCTACATGAATATCTGGGTTGTAATATCTCAACTTCCCGTCAAAAGTGCTTATTCTTTTTTTTAAACCATCCAGATTTAAATTATTTTTATAATCAAAGTCAGAAGAAAAACCAAAGGCGAAAGGTCCCCCTACATAAGTGGGTATAGAGGCTAAATAAAAGGTTACATGATGGAAAAAGGGGCTTCTTCTATTGAATATTTTTTTTAAATAATCGGGGTTAAGTTGAGGTACAGAGTCCATATTGACCATGATACCATTAGTTGTCAGACATTGTTTAACACTGTGATAAAAGGTTTGTGTAAATAGCACCTGGCCTGGGCCTATTTCATCGGTAGTATCGCAAATAATAACATCGTATTTTTCTTTTGTTTGCGCTACGTAATCGGCGCCATCACAGATAATGATTTTTAATCTTGGATCATCAAACGATCCATTGGATAAAGAGGGAAGATATTCCTTAGAAAAAGAGATGACACTTGGATCAATTTCAATTAAGTGTACTTCTTTCACTTCTTTGTGTTTTAGCGCCTCTCTAATGCTACCTCCATCTCCTCCCCCAATAACAAGCACTTTCTCTGGATTTGGATGAGAAAATAAAGGAACATGTACGATCATTTCATGATAAATATACTCATCATTTGTTGTGAGCTGGATAACGCCGTCTAAGGCAAGCACCCGTCCCCATTTGTTATTTTCAAAGATGATTAAATCTTGCAACCCACTCTCATCCTTATAAATGAGGTGATCAATGGTAAAATATTGTCCCCAATTGGAATGCAACTGCTCATGATAGAGCTCTGTGGCGATGCTGGCAGTACAAGAAAGTAACATAAAAGGAAGTAGGGTGTGTTTCATAAAAGCTCCATTTTAGAGGTAAGAGGATATAATGGAGTAGCTTTTAAATGAATCGGTTTTTTTAGGAAGAGTAGATGATTGGAATAGATGTGGTGGATGGTTGCAGTAGGCATTTATCTATCAGGTGCAATAAACCTAGTAAAAGCAGAGGAAGGAGAATGATGATAGCAAATGAAAGAAGAGGGTGAATTCCACCAGCAGCCAGCGCTGCAAAATCATGTCCTTGGCTATAAGGGGGAAAAAGAGCAGATAAAGCGTAAATAGCAGTTGTTATCACATTCATAAATGCCATGGCATAGAGATGCTTGCTAATTTGAGGATGGTTCTTTTGTAGGCAGTGAGCCGCTACAATCAATCCTAGTGTGGATAGCACAGCAAGGCCAGATCCCCCGGCAGAAACCATTAACTTAGCATTATCCAGGCCTATTTTTTCTCCAAGTGTGGAGAGTGACAATGGCCACCACTGTGTGTAGCCTGAACCCGGTCCTGTTATGGTGATGTTTGGTTTTGCATGTTGGAACAGAAGGTTGGCTGTAAGAGCATGTCCTTCTTCATGAATAAGTGTTGCTAGAGAGTTGTCATACAACACAGCAAAAGAAGTGGGGCAGAGAAAAGAAACAATGTTATTGAATGCAGTATATTTTTTCGTTATTTCCATATCGTGAGGAGCTGTACTGTTTTTAAGGGCTTCTATTTGGTATTGAGCGTAAGCGGAAGAGATTCTTAAAAAGGCATTGAAGGCAAGTATTCCCACTGCTAAAGCAATGAAAGTAACTTGAGCTCCTGGCGTAATAATAAAAAGGCAAGTGATAGCCACCATCGCAACGGATAGTATTGCCTCTGTCAAAGTAGCTGTTGTCACTTGTATAATAAGCTTTTTTTTTAATGTGTTCAAGTTTCCAGTTGTTGCTTGGAAAAGACTAATGGGTATCGGGGAGGTGGCAGAAGAAGGAGAGTCGTCACCCTTGTCACGAGGAATTACAATATGTTGATGTAAAAAAGGGTCAATTGCATGACTAGTCATAAAAACACATAATTTTATTAATTTGGTTTAAATTATATGTTTTTAAATTTAAACATCAATTGTTTAATTGTTTTGATAATTAATAAAAATTTATTTATTAATATTTGTTGTGTTTTTAAATCGAGGCTCTTTGGATTGGATTCTAATTATTCCATCCTCTTATTTCTATTCTTTTAGTAGTTTTTTTTTGATTTTTTTGGACACCAATTACTTGATGTTGTAATTTCAAAAAAGATTGTTTCTTCTTTTTAGGAGGCGTTATGCGAAAAATAGGAATGATTCTTTGTTGTATTTGTAGTGCACATTTATTGTCAGCAGATCAACCTGCTTCTACTTCAAATGGGCAAGATACACAAGATACAAGTGACATGAATGTAGTACAAGGGTCTACATTAATTACAAATAGAACTAGCCAGAAACTTAAAGTGGAATGGCAGATCTCTTTGTCCGAAACCATAAAATCAGATTTATTTAATCAAATGGTTCCTGCTAAATCTCAAAATTTTCAAACAACAGGGGAAGCAGAGTGGTTTCAAGATCATAATAAAGGCTCTATCAATCCTCTTATATATACATTAACTGTAAGAACATATGACGTAGGAGGAACAAAGCTATCTGAAGAAGATGTTTTGATTACACGCTCTTATGCAAATATGACACAAGATAAAGCTAAAAATGATTTGTTAATCATTATCAATAGCAATTATACCATTGATTATGTGTTGAAATAAGAATGTTAAAGGCAATTTTTGCCCTTAACTTTAAATAGGAAAGGAAAGTAATGAAAAAAACGTTATTAGCGATAGCTTTTACGACAATAGGAGCTACTGGGTTTTGTGAAGGGAATCAGCAAGAAGTTGTTGCTGATGCACAGCAACCTACAACATATAAGTCTTCTAACATGCAACATGATAGAGCAGATGAAATGTATGGCTTCCGTTTTCAAGGGGAAGCTCTTTTTTGGCAAACCACACTAGATAATCTGCAATATGCAGGCAGCTCTAGTAATCCAACTGCTACAGTGGTATTTCCCACATCGCTGAGCAAACAGCATATTTCATTTGATTGGAATTGGGGCTTTCGCCTCGATGCAGGATATCGCTTTTGCGATCGTGAGTGGGGTTTTGATCTTCAATATACACAATTGCATTCTAAAGCGATTAATCAAGTGACAGCGCCTCCTGGCGGCAGTGTTTTTGTCCCATATAATAATTTGATGAGTTCATTTGGTGCTACTTATGCTACAACAGCTAACTCTCATTTTAACAACAAATTTTATGCCTTAGATGGATTGATTGAGAGAAAATATGATGTCAATACTCATGTCGAATTTTATCCAGCTTTTGGAGTAAAAGGTGTTTGGATACGTCAATCACAACGTGTTACGTTTACAGGCGGCAATGTAGGAGCAGGTCTTACTTTTGTTGATAAGGCTAAAAATCACTTTAGTGGAGCAGGTCCTAAAATATCACTTGCGTCTAAGTGGATGATGGGTAGTGGTTTTAGTTTTTATAATAAACTGGGTGCATCATTATTATTTGGTAATAGCGATGTAGATGCACACCAAGATTACTCGCTTGGAGCAAACTTTAAAGCAAGCGCAACACATGATTTTAATCGTACTATACCAGCTCTAGAAGCATTGCTTGGTCTCGAATATCTCTATGATTTTGAAGAGGTAGCACAATCTCTTGGAATTAATATTGGATTTGATGGTCAATACTATTTCAACCAATACGTCTTTGAACCTACTACTGTATTAACAGACTATGCAGGACTTGGGTTCTATGGTATTAGTTTCGGCGCTTCCTGGTATTTCTAAGGTATTGCTTTAGTGGGGAACTCGTGATTCTCCACTAAAGAATAGCGAAGTTGATCCAAAAATCTCTGACTATTAGGATAAATGTATATTCATTCCTAATAATTTTAAGAGCCCGATTGGTTTGATTTGGACGTAATAGAAAGGTCAATTGGTCTTGCAACTAAATCAGCAAATTGTAGTCCTTCAGAATTAGTTTTTTTATCCTTGCTCAGAATACTTAATTTGAAAATTTCTCTATATATTTAATAGCTACGTTAAAATTTTGTTCCCCAATATGCTGTAAGTGATTCCATAAAACGGATTTCTTTTCAGGAGTGTTGATGATCTTACACAAAGTAATCGTGCTATGAACATAGTTATTTTCAAAGCCTTTACCACCAAATTTACGACGCAGTATTCGTGCATTAGAAAAAAAGACATCATCTAAAAGAACAATATCCACTTGATTTGTGAGAACTTGCTGTAAAAAAAGACGGGGAGTGTCGAAAAAAAACATTAATCGATACCATAAAAGACGAAGAGATGAAGCTTCTCTTGTCATTGCTTTAACATCGTTTATATATGAAGGAATGTAGCTTAAAAACAGAGGGAAGCCTTCTTTAGATAAATCGACATAGTTTGGCATGTGCTTTACGCTGTGATCACTCCCATAATTCCATAAGATAAATTCACCTGGAAGAATATCTACTGCGCTTACGAAATAACACTCTTTCGTTTCTTTGCGTTTTTTGAGAAACACATTGGGAATTCCATCAGAGATAAAGGCTGTAAGATTATGAAAACGCTCTGCATCTATAGAGCCTGTATCACATGTATATCCATCTGGTGTTATAAAAGATCCCGACTCAAGTTGATATTTGCTTGTGGTATTGGAAAAATAGTGAATACCAGCGTAATTTCCAAGATCCTCTCCAGCTGGAATTTTATCGATAGCAATTAGCCCAAGTCCTATGTCAGGTATGGATGGGATGATGTCATTAATCCGTGCAATAGCAAGAAAAGGAGATAATGGTGGGGAAGTAATAGGTTGTTGTAGATGCTTCTTGCAAAAAATGATGGATTCCATGGTGGCAGCATTTTTGCATACATAGTCTGTATAGGTAAAATGATAGTGATCTTCTGCCTCTTTAAGCGGTTTTTTTTGAATGTGTTTATCTGCTGTCATGACAGGAATGCTTCTTGGGCGAGTGTGAAAAGGACAGTAGCTAGCGAGATGTGGATATACTATCTCCAACATAGTTACAGGGGTGTACCCGGTTGTTGTATGTTGCATAAGATTGCATCCCAAAGGCGCTGCTTGTTGAAGGAAGTGCACATGCCCCTTTAATGCTGCTAAATGACAAGGAGTAATACCTCCTTGTGATGAGGTGTTTTCAAATAAACCTAATTGATGTAAATGCTTTGCAAGTGCGATATCTCCCATAAAAGCTGCTAAGTGGCTGAGATATAGACCTCCTCCTACAAAAGCATCCAGCTCTATGGTGTCTGTTTGTAATGGCTTGTTTGTGCCGGGCAATTGTCTGAGATGATTGAGAGATATAGGTTTTTTGGATAAAACTAAAAAAGCTACGTGATATAAAGGGTCATCTGCTTTCTTTTGCTTGCATATCCTATATAACTGATTGAAGTAACGCTCTAGATAAGGAGTAACACTCCATTTGGCGGGAAGCGATGAGTGATTATATGAGATCATGTTTTTCATGGATCATTCATGGTCTGTAGGTGAAGAAGAGAAGCTATCTTCAACACCAAAAAATATTGAAAAAGGATCAAATACCAGTTGTATTAGCCTTGCAGGCAATGTGATAACACTGATTAACATGTCTGCAATACCAGCTTGATCTGATAGGGTTTTTATCACCTGTTTGATAATAATATGTGTAATTTTATCCATAGGGATACCCTTTTCACTATCGATGTTAGTTAATGTTAAATGTGGTATTGGTTCTAAGACAATAGGATCCCTTTCATATTGTTTTAATAAGATTTTTGTATTATTCAAAGTGATTTTTTTCACTACAATGACACGACCATGAATGTGCTTTGTCTTGGAAGTGTTTGTTTTATATAAAGCCTTATCCACATTCTTAATAATCTCTGTCCAGTTCCCAACCGTGTTGGTTTGATTGGAAAATTCGATAGAGATATCTAAATCATCGATGATAACTTCATCGATAATGATATTAGGTAAGAGATATTCATAATAGGGTGTTTTAAAGGTAATGGATGTTGCATGCACTGCTTTTTTGAGGGTATAGTGAGGAAGATTATCCATGGAGATGTTCTTAATAGAAAATTCTCCCTTTTTATAGATAATATCTTTTATCGTAACAGACGACCCAACTAAATTTGTTAAGCTTTTTGATAGTAGTTTAGGAGAAGAATAGATAAAAAAAATGGTATAAATAGAAAGAACGACCAATATTAAAGCAATTAACATTAGTTTGATGATAAAAAACTTCTTTATAAAATGTCTTCCCATGATCCCTCTTCATTATTTTCACCTTATTAAAAAAGGCGATTAGAGGAAATAAAAAAGGCCGTCTTAGTGTATAAGATGGCCTCTATGGGAACAAAAGCGATTAATAATCGCCACCAGCATTCATCGCATGTTGATGAGAAGGTGTTTCTTGTTTTTCTTCTGTGATAATAGCTTCTGTTGTAAGAAGTAAAGAAGCAATAGATGCGGAAAGCTCAATAGTTAAACGTACTACTTTTGTTGGGTCTATAATACCTTTTTCATACATGTTAACATAAGCATTGGTTCTTGCATCCCATCCTTCATTTTGCATAAGTGTTTGTACTTGTTGCAAAATAATAGATCCTTCTTGACCAGCGTTTTCTGCTATTTGTCTTAAAGGAGAGGTGATAGCTCGGGCTATGATCTCAACACCAAGTTTTTCATCTCCTGACAATGTATCAGCTAGTTTTTTGAGGAGAGGAATACAGCGAATGAAAGATATACCGCCGCCAGGTAGAATACCCTCTTCAATAGCAGCTTTTGTAGCATGCTGAGCATCTTCTACTCTATCTTTTTTCTCTTTCATCTCAATTTCTGTAGCAGCTCCTACTCGGATAATAGCAACACCACCGGCTAGTTTAGCTAAACGCTCCTGTAGTTTTTCTTTATCATAATCAGAGTCGCTCTCTTCTATTTGCTTCTTAATCAAGCTAATACGTTTTTGAATTGCATCTTTTTGACCAGCGCCTTCTACTAAGGTAGTCTCATCTTTTTTGATGACAGCTTTTTTGACTCTGCCTAGCATTTGAATCGTTGTATTCTCTAATTTAATGCCAAGTTCGTCACTAATAAACTGCCCTCCTGTTAGGATAGCAATGTCTTCCAGTATAGCTTTTCTACGATCCCCAAAACCAGGAGCTTTTACAGCACATACTTTCAGACCAGCTCTGATTCTATTTACAACTAAAGTAGTTAATGCCTCTCCATCTACGTCTTCTGCAATAATTAAAAGAGGTCTCCCACTCTCTGCCACTGCTTGAAGAACCGGTAGAAAATCTTTAATAGAGGAAATCTTCTTATCATAGATAAGCACATAAGCATCTTCTAAGATAGCTTCTTGTGTTTCTGGATTGGTCATGAAATAAGCAGAAAGATAACCACGATCAAAGTTCATCCCTTCTACGACATCTAGAGTTGTTTCAAATCCCTTACCCTCTTCGATTGTAAGAGTTCCATCTTTACCAACTCTTTCCATCGCTTTAGCAATAATTTCCCCAATTTCTTCATCATGGTTAGCAGAAATAGTTGCAACTTGAGCAATTTCATTACGGGATTGTATTGTCTTGCTCATTTTCTTTAATTCTTCTCGAATTAAATTCACCGCTTTGTCAATCCCTTTTTTCACTTCAATTGGATTTGCACCAGCAGTGATGTTTTTTAATCCATCTAGATAGATCGCTTCTGCAAGAACAGTAGCTGTTGTAGTTCCATCACCTGCTTTGTCTGCCGTTTTGGATGCTACTTCTTTTACCATCTGAGCGCCCATGTTTTCATGGCGATCTTCTAATTCAATCTCTTTTGCTACGGTGACGCCGTCTTTTGTAATGTGTGGTGCTCCGTAAGCCTTATCAATAACAACATTACGTCCTTTTGGACCTAGTGTTACTTTTACTGCAGAAGCTAGCATCACAACGCCATTTTTAATCTTTTGTCTAGCTTCGTCTTTAAATTTAATATCTTTTGCAGCCATACCTTTTTTTACCCCCAATTAATTATTCTTCAATTATAGCTATAATATCATCAGATCGAACGATAACATATTCCTCATCATCGATCGTTACTTCTTGACCAGCATATTTGTCGATCATTATTTTATCGCCAACTTTTACTGGAATAACCTCTTCTTTACCGTCTTTTGTTTTTCCTGCGCCTACTGCAACTACTTCCACCGTTTCTTGTTTTTTCTTAGCAGAATCAGGGACGATGATACCACCTTGCATTGCTTCTTCTTCCAGTCGTTTTGCAACCACTCGGCTGCCAACAGGTCTAATTTTTGTTACTGTTTTTTGTGCCATCTTATGCTCCTTATTTTGGCTAAAAAGTTAATCGAGATCATAAGGAATTTTTCGATTTTTGTAAACACTATTTAGCAATTGTTTTATTGGAATGCTAAAAAATAAAAACAAAGAAAAATCTTTACAATCCGAGGCTTGCGTAAAAACATTTGATATTAGATCATACCTCTTTTGCTCAAAAAGGGGAACCAAATGAAAAACCGAAGCGATATCTTATTAAAAGACACTTGGAATGTAGATGCATTATTTAGCCTATCTACCTGGAAAGAAGCTTTAGACGAGGTAAAACAGAAAGTAGACGCGGGACTTGAGGATATTACTGTACTTCTGGGTGAGATCAAAGATCCTGTCAAATTAAAAAAATTATTAGATAATTATTTTGACATCTCTCTTCAAATTGAAAAACTATTTACCTATTCACATCTTCGTTTTGATGAAGACACAAAGAACGAGGAGCATAAAATTAGCTATAATCGGGCAATGGCTCTTTATTTTCAGTTTAAGAATATTACTAGCTCAATTGAGCCAGAGATTTTGCAAGTTGACGAAGCCATATTAGATCAGTGGATCAAGCATCCTGAGCTTGCCCTTTATCAATGGTTTTTAAAACGGCTAAAAGATCAAAAAAAACATGTGTTGGATAAACATCAGGAAAATCTACTTTCCTTAAGTGGCCTTGCTATGCAAACAGCATCAAAGGCTTTTAGCGCTTTAAATAATGCGGATATTAAATTTAAAGAGATCAAAGATAAAAAAAGAAAATCGCATGAACTAAGCCATGGTTTATATCAGGTCTATTTAAAGTCAAACGACAGGGTGCTGAGGTCTCATGCTTTTACAACACTGCATCACACCTTTATAGACCATGAAAATGTATTGACGGAGCTGCTAGGAGGACATATACAATCCCAACTCTATGTAGCAAAAGCAAGAAAATTTTCCACATGCCTCGAATCGGCACTATTTCCAAATCAAATCCCACCTACAGTTTATCATCAACTAATAGACACTGTAGGAGAGAATATCCATGTGTTGCACCGCTATGTTTCGATGAGAAAAAAATGGATGAAATATAAGGAAATTCACGCCTATGATCTTTATGCGCCCATTGTAGCCGATATTGATTACCATATTGAGTATACAGAGGCAGCAAATAAAATTGTAGAGTCGCTGGGAGACCTTGGAAAAGAATACCAGTCCACTCTTCAAAAAGGTCTTTTAAAGGATCGTTGGGTCGATATATATGAAAACACAAATAAACGATCCGGCGCATATTCTAGTGGATGCTATGGTTCTATGCCTTATATTTTAATGAATTTTCATGGTACATTTTCTGACTTAATGACCCTATCTCATGAAGCGGGACATAGCATGCACTCGTTTTATAGCAATAAAACACAAGCATATCCCTATGCATCTTATTCTATTTTCTTAGCAGAGATTGCCTCTACTTTTCATGAGGAGTTAACCTTTCAACTACTTTATGCACAGGCAGCAAGTAAAAAAGAAAAAATATTTCTTCTAAATCAAAAAATTGATGGAATGCGAGCCACTTTTTTTAGACAGACCATGTTTGCCGAATTTGAACTATTATTATATTCTATGGGAGAACAATCGATACCTCTTACACCACAAGTATTAAAAGAAAAGTACGTGCAATTAAATGCAAAATATTTTGGCGCTGATTTTACGATAGATGAGGTGCTTGGAGCAGAATTTTTACGAATACCCCATTTTTACTACGGCTTTTATGTTTATCAATATGCTACTGGTATTGCAGCAGCTCATGAATTTGCCAAAAAGGTGATTCATGAAAAGGGAAAAGATGCATATATCAAATTCATCTCTGCTGGAAGTAGTAAATATCCAGTAGATGTATTAAAGGAAGTCGGTATTGATGTTACGCAGAAAAAGATATTTGTTCATTTTATTGACGAATTTAATGATCTGGTGAATGAATTAGATAAATTGCTTAGTTAATTTAGTTGCAGAATTAAATAGAAAAGGGTATGAATGGTGAGTATTAACTATTTTACGGAATATGAAGCAAAAGATAAAGATTACAGATACTTTTACTATTTTAAATGATAAGGGTCTTCATACCCGCCCTGCTACAGAATTAGTAAAATGCACATCCTCATTTAAATCTCACATTTCTCTTTATTATCAAAGCCTTACTGTAAATGGGAAGTCTCTTTTAGGCATTTTGATGCTTGCTGCTGCAAAAGGAGCAAAGATTAAAATCGAAGCAGAAGGAGATGATGCTAGAGAGTGTATCAATGCCATTTTAGAGCTTGTAAAAAACAAGTTCTATATGAACTATTGAATATCATCCACTTCAACGGCCTTATCAAATGTCTCTTTTGTGCAAAAGATTGGTGCGCTATTCATGATAGCAAGTGTTAAGCAATCGCTAGGTCTTGCATCAATATCAAGAATTTTTTTCTTCCCATCTTCATTGATCTCAATAAAGATTTTGGAAAAGTAAATAGTGTCATGCACATCATAAATTACCACTTGAGATACAGAGGCATTAGTGCCTTTTAACAGATTTTGAATGAGTTGGTGTGTAGAGGGTCTAGAAGAGATCTCTTCGGAAAGATAGACTTGGATGTTTTCTCCAATTTGAGGAGAGGTATAAATAGCAAACTTTTTTTCTTCATTTCCCAATATAAAAACAGTATAAGACTTAGATTGCAGAATTTTATTATAAGTAAGAGGAATAACTTGATTTTCCTTCATGGAGCTAGTTCCTTAATATTACCTTTTTCATCACATATCAGTAATTTTGTAGCAACATCAAAAAAAATACCCGTTTCGATTACTCCGGGTATTTGAATTAAAGAAAAATGCAGGTTTCTTGGATAGGTAAGGGGTGATACTAAATAAAGATCATAGATATAGTTGCCATTATCTGTGAGGTAGATAGAGGTATCTTGATTTTGTCGCAATAAGCCATTAAATCCAAGCGTTGTGATTTTTTTAATTGTCGCCTTAAAACAAAAGGGGAGTATCTCTATTGGAATTTTTTGCTTCCCTAGCTGCTGTACGTATTTGGAGGAGTCTGCAATAATAACGGTTTGTTTTGAAGAAGAGGCTAATATTTTTTCTCTAAGCAAAGCCCCGCCGCCTCCTTTTATCATGCAAAAGCTAGGATCTATCTCATCCGTGCCATCTATTGTAATGTCGATCTCTTTTGCCATTTCGTCTTTAATAGGGAGGATATTTCCATAGGCTGCCTCTAGTTGAGATGCTTTAGAGCTGAAAACCACTTCAATTTTAAGCCCTAATTTTACTTTTTCAATTAATTTTTGAATAAAATAGTGCACAGTAGAACCGGTGCCTATACCAACGAGCATATGAGGCTCAATTAGTTCAGCTGCTCTATAACCAACGATTTTTTTTTGCTCGTTTTGATCCATATTTTTCATATTGGAACATTTATCTTTTTAAGTAAATCATATATAGAAAGCTTGTTAACATTCTTGCTATAAACTCTTTAAAAATTTATGCTTGGAATTTTTACGCATAGGAGATTTTTGTAGTGAACCAAGAAACAGCGCCAGAGAGTCTTAAAACAATGAAGGCTCGTAAAAAACTAGAACAGCGAATGAAAACACTAGAAAAAAAGGTAACACAGCAGGCCTTGCGAAGAAAGGTTCATGAAATGAAGGTGTGGATTTCCAAGTATGCGATGGAAAGGACTACTCTCAAAGATGACGATATTGTCCCGCTGACAAAAACTACTGCTAAAATAGCATCAAAAATACAAGATATTTTTACAGAGATGGGAAAACATTCCAATGAGTGAACTAATTCAGTTGTTATCTGATAGAGGACTTATCGATACGATTAGTCATGAAGAATTACATGCGGCATTAAAGAAGCATATTAAGGTTTATTGTGGCTTTGATCCTACGGCCTCTTCCCTCCATCTTGGTAATTTAGTAGGTCTTATTGTATTAAAATGGTTTCACGATTTTGGTCATACGCCTGTTGTCCTTCTAGGAGGAGCTACAGCAAGAATAGGGGATCCATCTGGTAAGAGTAAAGAAAGACCTCTTTTATCTGATGAAGAGATTCGAAAAAACTCTGTGAGTATTGAACTAATCTGCCGAAGATTTTTTGATTTTTCATCAAAACAAAATAGGGCGATATTAGTGGATAACTATGATTGGTTGTCTAAATTTACATTGATTGAGTTTTTACGAGATGTGGGAAAACAATTCCGTTTATCTACCATGCTTGCAAAAGAGAGTGTAAAAACACGCCTAGAATCAGAAGAGGGGATGAGTTTTACAGAATTTACGTATCAAATGCTGCAAGGATATGATTTTTTTCACTTAATGGAGCATTGGGGTGTATGTTTGCAGATAGGAGGTAGCGATCAGTGGGGAAATATCACTGCCGGTATTGAATATGTAAGAAAAACAACACAAAAAACAGCATATGGACTTACGTTCCCCTTATTAACAAGAAGCGATGGTAAGAAATTTGGAAAAAGCGAACAGGGAGCAATTTGGTTAGATAATAATATGTGCTCTTATTATCAGTTTTATCAATATTTTATAGGTGTTCCTGACCTGGATGTTATTAAAATGCTAAAAACTCTTACTTTTTTAAGCTTAGAGGAAATTAAAGAAATAGAAAGGACTATGGTATCTCCTTCTTATAGCCCTAATACAGCACAAAAAATATTGGCAGCAGAAGTGACTAGATTTGTTCATGGAGACGAGGGGTTAGCTATTGCTATGAAGGTAACTAGTGCTGCAAGTCCTGGGTCAGAAATGGACTTAAATATAGATATCATTGAACAAATTAAAGCAGATTTCCCTTTAGCTGCTTTAAGCAAAGAGGATGTATTAAATCAACAATATGTCCATGTTATTGCAAAGTCAGGTCTTGTTCCTTCTAAAAGTGAGGCTAATCGATTAATTGCGAATCAAGGGGCCTATTTAAATAATAAAAAAGTGACTGATGTAAAAAAAATCATCCAGCAAGATGATTTAATTGGGGAAAAATATCTTGTTGTAGGGTCAGGAAAGAAGAAAAAACTATTGATACAGATTGAAAATTAAAAAAAGAACTTGCCTGAAAATCAATCAGATACAAAAATGTGAATTTCGTGCTTATTAATGGTTTAGGACCTTAGGTACGGTTATTACTGAGAATAAACTCAAGGAGAGAAGAATATGGGAACGATCACTAAAAAGAAACTAATTCAGGTGATCTCACAAAAAAGGGGAATGCATCCAAATGATGTGCGTAATGTAATACAATCATTTTTGGATACAATGACAGAGTACCTTGCTGAGGGAGATCGCTTAGAGTTTAGAGATTTTGGCGTGTTTGAAGTTGTAAAAAGAAAACAAAAAATTGGAAGAAATCCAAAAAATGCAGATGTTCCAATTGTAATTCCTGCAAGACCAGCAGTAAAATTTACTCCTGGTAAAAAGATGAAAGAATTAATTGAGGGTGGCTCGCCAGACACTCAAGCAGCTCAACGACGTCAAAGTTCGGTATTTCAAGGTAACTAATAGAAATGTGCATTACATTGGAGCAGCTAGGTGAAAAAGGCCTGATTGATCATCATGTTGATGCAACATTGATGAGTATTTTACAACAACTATCAATAAATAAAGAGATTGATATAGCTATATTAGAAGAAGTAGCCAGCAATCTTGAAAATAATAAACTAGATAATGTTGTAGAAACTGTAAGGTATCTTCAGCTATTGTTACCATTTTCTTATGCTGCAAAGAAATGTAATGCACTTTTTTTACTTAATACACTGCTCAAGTCGGTAAGCGAATCATTTTTTTTTACCTTACCTATTGTGCAAGTCTATATGGCAGTTATCTATGAAATAGCAGATACATCTACGTTAGATCTAGATTTATCTTCCTATGAAGATTCTTTTTTAGAGAGATATTTTTATCAATTTAAAGAAGAATTTTCTTTTGCTATACAAGAAATAGTCCTTTTATATTTACTGTATCAAAAAAAAGAAGAAAAACTTTCCAAGTTAGGGAAAGCACTCGCTTTTTTTCATCAGCTGTTTGAAAAGGGAGATCTTTCCTTACTATTCATACAGCAGGATTATTATAATAAAACAAACCACCTAGCAATCACGTGCTTACTTGGTAAGCTTTTCCAGCTATGCAAGATAGATAGCATTAATGTCGAAGAAAAGATGCTTCAGTTGAACGTCTATTCCTTACCAGCGTATCTACAAGTGCTTTATCTATTATTAAATACCTGCAAAGAGCAGGAAGTAAAAATTACTAATGAATCATCATCACTGATTCATCACATCAAAGAAAAAGATTTCTCTGCTATATATACCCTTTACGGGAAAAACACATCAATCGGTTGTTTAGCTAAACAAACCATTGCTATACAAGCGTTTGGTCCTCATTATGCGCCACTAGATAGTTCAAAAAGATTTGGGATCTTTCATCCTTGTCAAGAGGTTCAAAGAGGGGCTGTTACTAGAGAAATGCAAGGATGGACAAGAACCTGTTTTGAAGAAGATGATAGGTTGTGTTATGGCCCGGATTGGCTCCATATTAATATAAAAAAAGAAAACAACTTTATAATAGAAGTAACACCAAAACTATATAGTAAGGAAACTCTTTACTTTACATTTTTTGTAAAAAATTCTTTTATTCTTATTGATAATCAATATAAAATTTTACACGATTCAATCGATCATTTTTGTGGAAAAGCAAAAAAAATAACATTACATAGTGGCCATCATCAACTATTATTTGAATCAAATGGTTGTGAAGTAGAGGTCTTACCCTTAGCTGGTAGTGATTTCTTTTGGGGAGCTGATTTTTTAATCGCTTATAAATTAAATAATATTAATAAAAAATTTAGTTTGGAAATTTATTAGTTTATTTGACTAATTAATAAATTAATTGCAAAATAGTTAACATGTTAGGGGGGTAAGTGAATTTTCCAAGGATATTACTAATAGGTTCTGCTTCGCTATTTATTTTGATGGGGACAGTGGCTGTGGTAAAAAAACAGAGAAATAATCAAACAACTAACAAGATAGTAGATGTGGATTCTCTTAAAAAAGAGATCTCTCTACCACCTCCTCAAAAAGAGCAAATAATTACTAAAGCTCCAGTATTAATACCTCCTGTAGAAAAAAGAAAAGAAATAAAGAGATTACTGGTAGAGGATGGCACTGCACAAGTGGATCGTATTGATGAACTATTTAATATTGGACCGAATAAATTACCGATTGTAGAAACAATTACTTATACAAGTAGAGTATCATGGTTAAAAGGAAGACCTGCTTGGATTGCAGATTATGCATCTAATTACAAAACATCAAGACACTTTATTGCAAGAAGCTTGAATAAGAAAACAGACTATATAACACAAAAAGTTGCACCTGGAGATCGATTTAATGTTTTAAGATCAGATCTTAATTTTGAGTTTTATTTTCTTGTCGATATATCTAAATGCACCATGTCATTTTACTATATTGATTTAGATAAAAATGAACGAGTATTGCTGAAAACATACCGTGTAGGGCTTGGATTATTAGATGAAAAATCACACTCTGGTACCATTACTCCCACTGGAAAATTTTATCTTGGAGATAAAATTGCAATATATAAGCCAGGTATGATGGGATTCTTTCAAAATGAAAGAATCGAGATGATCAATGTCTTTGGCAGTAGATGGCTACCATTCAAAGGAATAGAAGAGGATCAAGAGTCTTATGTACATGGATATGGTATTCATGGAGCCCCTATGTATTTTAATGAAAAAACGGGGGAGCTGGAAGAAAAAAGGGACTCGATTGGTAAGTATGAAAGTAGTGGATGTATTCGCCTGCTCCAAGAAGATATGGAAGAAATTTTTGCTATTGTTATTACAAGACCAACCATAGTAGAAATTGTAAAGGATGCTACGTTGCAACCACAATAGAGGACATGTATGCTAGAGCATGAAAAACAAATTCACGAATGTGAAGAGGCTATTGCTAAGTTAAAAGAGCAAAACAATCGAAATGATGGTTTTGCAGGTGAAGAACTGAGCCTTCTAACATTAAAACTTAATGAGTTAAAAGCAAAGGTTTATGCGGAGCTTACGCCTTGGCAACGTGTTGCCATTTCCAGACACCCAGACAGGCCTCATACGATTGATTATATTCAACATGTTTGCGATGAGTTTATCGAGCTTTGTGGAGATAGAGCCTTTGGAAATGACCCAGCAATCATAGGGGGACTTGGACTGATCGGAAAAGAAAGATTTATGATTATTGGGCAAGAAAAAGGGAATGATACAGAAAGCAGAATAAAACGAAATTTTGGGATGCCTCACCCGGAAGGTTATCGTAAAGCTCTTCGATTAATGGAAATAGCCGAAAAGTTTCATCTACCCGTTCTCTCTTTTGTAGATACCCCAGGAGCCTATCCCGGACTTGCTGCGGAAGAAAGAGGTCAAGGTATGGCTATTGCTAAAAACTTATATGAAATGTCTCAATTACAGACTCCGATCATTGTTTTATTAATAGGAGAGGGCTGCTCTGGCGGTGCACTTGGTATGGGAATAGGAGATGCAATAGCGATGCTAGAGCATAGCTATTATTCTGTAATTTCTCCAGAGGGATGCGCATCGATTCTTTGGAAGGATGCTTCTAAAAATGAACAAGCAGCTTCCTCATTAAAACTTCTGCCAGAAGATTTAAAAAAGATAAATGTCATTGATGATATCATTGCAGAACCTCTTGGGGGTGCTCATCATAATAAACAGCAAGTATTTCAAGACGTAAGAAACTATATTCTTCAAAAATGGGAAGAGCTAAAAGAAACAGACATTCCTACCCTTCTAAATAATCGATATGAAAAATTTAGAAGAATCGGTGCATTTATCGACCAATCCACACAAAACTAAACATATCAATTTTATTACCTGCTCTAGTATAATCGCAACTTAAACAACAATGGTTGACATGCGTCTTATACTTGAAGCAGCCATGCGCGCAAAATCCCAGTTTTTGTTATTTGTAATGACATTTGTTACATTGCTTTTTTTTACTATAGCAAATCAGGTGGAAATGGTTTCTCTTGGGGTAATTTCCAATACTGGAGCTGATTTTTTTGCTTTGTTTGGAAACCAACAAGATAAAAAACCACTGCAAGAACAGAAAATCACACTGCATGAAGTAGAAGGCAAGTGGAATCAAATTGCAGGAAGTAATACATCTCCTATTACCAAAACAAAAATTTCAGAATATTTAGCAAAGAACGACAACAATCTTTTAAATAGACTGTTTCAGGAGTTCCGCTCCAAATTTTATGGCCATGGCGCCAAGTTAGAGGCTGTTGTTGTCCTTCTTCTTTGCGTTGCAGCTTTTAAGGCGCTTTTTTTGTTTTTAAGTAGATATACTACGCAGCTGCTTGCCATTCGAATCAGTAGGGATCTAAGACAACAGTATTTTGAACATATACAAACATTGCCGATGAGTTTTTATCAAAAATATAATATAGGCGCCCTCTCTTCCAGAGTAGCGGGTGACAGCGCACAAATTGCAACTTCTATTAACTCCTGCATTACTAACTATCTGCATACTCCCTTTACGATTGTGACAACACTCGGTGTCTGTTTTTACGTTTCATGGAAGCTATCGATCGTTATTTTCTTTGGGCTTCCTTCTATTATTTTACCGGTGCTTCTTATTACAAAAAAAGTAAAACAAATCACAAGACAGTTTTTAAAAAACCAAGAACATTTTACTTCTGTGTTAATTGACTTTCTGGCAGGTATTCAAACAGTCAAAATTTTCTCTATGGAGAACTTTTCATTAAAAAAATACAAAGAACAAAATGATCAAATTGCCTTTTTACAAAGTAAAACAGCAAAATATGATCTGCTCGTCCGTCCTATTTTACATACCATCACTACCTTTTGTCTTGCCTTTGTTGTAATCAGCGGTCTTTACTTTTTTCATATGAGCGTATCAGAGTTGATAGTCTTTTGCGGTTTTTTATATATGTTTTATGAACCTGTGAAAAAGTTTGCAGACGAAAACACCAATATTCAAAAAGGTGTGGTTGCAGCAGAAAGACTCTTTGAGGTGCTCCAAATTCAGCCGCAGGTAGATCGCAATGAAAATGCTTTAGATATTACAGAGTTTAATCAATCGATTGACTTTGATAATGTTTGGTTTAAATATGAAGATAAATGGGTTTTAAGGGGTGTTAGTTTTACTATTGCAAAAGGTGAAACGGTTGCAATTGTTGGAGCGACCGGATCTGGTAAATCGACTATTTTACAACTCTTCCCAAGGCTGTATGAAGTGCAAAAAGGGGAGATTAGAATCGATGGGAAATCCATACTGGACTATTCTCAAGCCTCCATTCGCAATATTATCTCCTATGTCTCGCAAAAGCCCTTTTTGTTTTTTGATACGGTAGCTGCAAATATTGCCTATGGCAAGCCAATTACACAAGATGACATTATCAATGCTGCCAAAAAAGCGCATGCACATGAATTTATTATGGATCTCAACCATCAATATGATACTCATTTGGCGGAAACGGGCAAAAACCTCTCAGGGGGACAACAACAACGCCTCAGTATCGCAAGAGCCCTTGCTAAAAAATCCCCTATCCTTATTTTAGATGAAGCGACATCATCATTAGATGCCATTAGCGAAGAGAAAATTAAAACAGCGATTAAGGAGTTGCATGGCCAGATCACCCAAATTATTGTAGCGCATCGTTTGTCTACCATTGAACATGCAGATAAAATCATCTTTATCCAAGATGGGGAAAAAATAGCAGAGGGAACAAAAGATGAACTGCTAAAAAATTGTGCTCAGTTTAAACTCATGTGGGATCTTAATTTTCGTCGTAATCAGACACCTCAAGAAGATATCTTAGCTCATTGACTATTCTATCAAAACGCAGGTGATATTCAAATAGAGTTTATTAAAAAGAAAAAAGCCAATCGAACAAGATTGGCTTTAGATATCATGCATTGTAATTAGAGAATGTCTAGTCACACTCGCACTTACAATCAAAGGCTGTTATTAATAGGAGAAGAGGTAGAACAGTAGCACGTAGAGCTAGCATTCCCGATCCTTCTACAAACTCATCATAATAACGATCTTTTGTTATATCAAAGCATGCCATAGGACTGAGTAGTATCATCAAAGCGATTCTTGCTATCGTTTCCACTAGTGCCACGGCAGTTAGAGGTAGAATTGCTGCTAACAGAGTGGAAGTTGAGGTGCAAGACGGCCCGTTGTCGTTGATATCTGTGACAAAAGGGTCTACAGTTTTCGCAAAAGACCTGGTTGGAGAAAAAGTTATATGACTCATGTTTTTACCTTTAATTGGTGAATTTGGTCACATTATAATAATAATATGAATAAAAAAAATAGAAAAAAACATATTGATATAGATTTGTAATGTTTAATTTTTAATTAAACGGTAAGAATCCCAAGTTCTATTAAGCTTAATTTTAATTTTTCATTTTCCGACTTGTCAAACGCTCCCGATTCATTTAACCATTTGATGTAAGTGGGTGGTACTTTGGAAAGAGGAGATCCCTTATGTTTGCCAAAAGGCATGATTTTGATGGGAGACTCTTTTTGACTAAGCAGATCCATGATAGTAGTTAATGGCAGATTGTCAACCATTTTACTAAATATTTGATATAACACCATCACGTCATCTAAGGCTCTATGAGCAGTGTTTTCTGCAATGCAGTAAATCTCTCGTAAATATTGAAGAGAGTGTTTTGGTAAATCAGGACGATATTTACGGGCCCATTTTAGAGTGTCGATATAGCGAAAAGAGGGAAGTGTAAGATTTTCTCTTTTACACTCATTCGTTAAAATGACCTTATCAAACGTGTCGTTGTTATGTGCAATTAAAACGGCCATCTCTCCACAAAACTCAAAAAACTTTGGAGCTATTTGATGGAAAAAAGGAGCGTCTTTTACCATTTCATTGGTAATATTGCTAATAGCAGTCGATTCAGGTGGTATAGACATACCGGGATTAACAAAGCTGACAAATGTATCCCCTGTTATTGGATTAAATGCAGCGATTTCAATGATGCGATCTTTGTCTGTTCGAACACCAGTAGTTTCTGTATCATAATAAATAGGTGTCATAAGCTTCCCACTATTTTGTAAAAGTGATAATATAGCCATTTGATGATTGGTTTTCTATGAAATATTATCTTTTTCTATGTCTTATTATTTCTAGTATGGCGATTGGAGATGTAATAACTTCTCTTTTTGACACTGCTCTAGTTCAAAAAAATCAACTTGCCGAGCTGATTGACAAAGAAAATAAGTCCATTGAGGCGATTATAGAAGATTTAGATAATGTGGACATGGTACAAAAGCTCATTGATAAGAAAAAACAATGTGGAGTGCAGATCAGTATCGTTACAAGAAATACAAAGAGAAATAAAACGATTATTGATCGATTAAAAGAAAATCAGATCGATGTTATTCTTGTGAAGAGGAAAAAATATGATCCCAATGTGCCATTTGTGATTTTTGCAGGTAATCAAATGGTTTGGGTTGGAACGAAGATGATATTTAAGCAACAAAACAGCAGTAAGAGTGCGATAGAAAGTCTTGTGATAAATGACAAAGAGGTGGTAGAAGCTTTTACCAAACACTTTGCTAAAATTAAAGAAATTTTAAGATGAAATATGTAGTATTGATGGTAGTGATAATAATAATAAATGGATGTTCTCATGCGGGCACTGAAGAGGCTTATCGCACAGTCCCCGTCACAAATAATCCCAACATGATCCCTGGAGGAATAGGGCCCAAAATGCACCCCTTTTAAGTGTTTGCTTAAAAGTGTTAGTTTATATATAGCAAAAAGAAAAAGGAACTAGTCATAGATGAAGCAACCTATTAATTACCATTTCTTTCACGCCGATGAAAAGAGAGTCATCAAAGAGCTTGGTAAGGATCGCCTTTTAGAGGCACTAAGAAACATGCTTCTCATTCGTAACTTTGATATAAGAGGAGAGTCAGCATATAAACAAGGGAAAGTGGGTGGTTTTTATCATGCTTATATTGGGCAAGAAGCTATTCAAACGGGATGTGTATCAGCTCTTGGAACCAAGCCATGGTATACTACAACCTATCGCTGTCATGCCTTAGCACTGCTTACAGGCGTTACTCCCAATGAAGCAATGGCAGAATTATATGGCAAAGCAACAGGAAATGCAAAAGGACGTGGTGGTTCCATGCATTTTTTTTCTGATCGGATGTTAGGAGGCTATGGTATTGTGGGTGGACATATTCCTTTAGCTACTGGAGCTGCATTTTCATTGAAGTATCAAAATCAAGAAGGAATCAGTATTTGTTTTTTTGGAGATGGAGCATCTGTTCAAGGATCGTTGCATGAGTCTCTTAATCTAGCATCGCTTTGGGATTTACCAGCTCTTTATGTTGTAGAAAACAATCAGTGGGGAATGGGTACCGATGTAGAGCGGGCTGTCTGTGTGCAACCCATTGCAGAGCATTTTGCAAAAGCATATGATATGGAGAGTTACACAGTAGATGGAATGAATTTTTTTGACTGCTACCAACTGTTTAAAGAACTAAATGAAAAAATACAAAAAACAAATAGACCCATCCTTATAGAAGCAGTATCGGAGAGATTTAGAGGACATTCTATTTCTGACCCGGCTCTTTATAGAGCTAAAGAGCATTTGGAAGAGGTTATGAAAAAAGATCCTATTTTGTTTTTAAAAACAGTGTTAATAAAAGAAAAGATGATCACAGAAGAAGCTTTTGAAAAAATGAACGAGCAGCAAAAAGATATGGTAATTGCATCAATGAAGTTTGCGGAAGAGAGTCCGCTACCCGAGCTTGCAACTCTAGAAGAGGATGTTTTTGCACCATGAGAAGTATAGAAATTAGAGAAGCCTTGAGAGAAGCAATAGATGAAGAGATGCAACGAGATGATCGTGTTTTTGTTATAGGAGAAGAAGTTGCGCAATACAACGGGGCTTATAAAGTAACAAAGGGTATGTGGGAAAAGTGGGGAGATAAACGTATCATTGATACACCTATTTCGGAAAATGGATTTGTAGGGCTTGCAATTGGCGCTGCAATGACGGGATTGCGCCCTATTGTCGAATTTATGAGCTTTAATTTCTCTTTCGTTGCTGCAGATCAACTGATTTCTAACGCAATAAAAATACATTACATGTCCGGTAATAGGTTTTCTGTTCCGATTGTATTTAGAGGTCCTAATGGTGCAGCAGCTCAAGTCTCTTGTCAGCACTCCCATTGTGTAGAGGCCATCTATGGTAATTTGCCTGGATTTATTATTATAGCGCCCAGCAATGCTTATGATGCAAAAGGACTGTTGAAATCTTCGATCAGAAATAACAACCCCGTCCTTTTCCTGGAAAATGAGTTAGAGTATGGGAAAAAGGGGGAAGTGCCTGAAACAGAATATTTAGTCCCTATTGGAAAAGCTGCTGTGATCAAAGAGGGGAGTGATCTTACTCTTTGTTCTTATTCTCGCATGGTTGGAGTTTGTTTGGAAGCTGCCAAAGAGATGGCAAAAAAGGGGATAAAAATAGAGGTGATTGATCTCAGAACAGTAAAACCTCTCGATATTGCAACAGTGGCTACATCGATTAGAAAAACAAAGAGATGTGTCTTAGTAGAAGAGGGACATATTTTTGCCGGTATTAGTGCAGAGCTTGGCATGCAAATTGTAGAACATTGTTTTGACTATCTAGATGCGCCAATTAGGAGAGTTTGTCAAAAAGAGACACCTATGCCATACTCCAAATTGTTAGAAGCGGAAACATTGCCCAATGTTCCTCGAATTTTAAGGGCAATAGAAGAAACATTAAGATAACGATAGAGGATTGTAATGCCATTTACACTTACGATGCCAAAATTATCACCTACCATGGAAGAGGGGACTATTGTCAAGTGGCATAAAAAAGAGGGGGATTTAGTCCAAGACGGAGATCTCTTATTTGAGGTAGCAACGGATAAGGCTACGGTGGAGCATCAAGCAATTGATAAAGGCTACCTGAGAAAGATTTTAATTAAAGAGGGTGGTAGTGCAATCATTAATCAGGCTGTAGCTATCTTTACAGTAAGTAAAGATGAGAGCATTGAAGGATATAAAGTAGAAGAGATTGTAGTAGATAAACAAGCAGAGGTAAATAAAGTTATGCCAAAACAAGAAACTACCGTAGAAATAAAAAAAACAACTACAGGCACATCGTTTTCTCAGCCAGCTTTTACACCACCACCTCCTCTGCAAGACTATAGCTTTGAATGGCCTTCGGAATCGGAAGAAATTATAGCATCACCTCTTGCAAAAAAAATCGCCAAAGAGAAAAACCTCGATTTATCAACGATAAAAGGAAGTGGCCCCAATGGCAGAATTGTAGAAAAAGATTTGGAGCTTGCATCGACAAGGGGCATTGTTACACCAAGTAGCTATGAAGCGCCAACGAAAATGCCTGGCTCTTACCATGAAATAGCCCTTACCCCTATGAGAAAAACAATAGGAGAAAGACTTCAAGCATCCAAAACATTTATCCCTCATTTTTATGTGCAACAAGAAGTCGATGCAGAAAAACTGGTGCAGCTAAGAAATGAATTAAAAGAGGCATCTATTTCTCTTACATTTAATGATTTTGTTGTAAGAGCAGTCGCGCTTGCACTAAGAAAACATCCCGGTGTGAACTGTGGATTTAATACAGTCAATAATACGATTACTCAATATGAAACAATAGATATTTCTATTGCAGTAAGCATCGAGCAGGGACTTATTACCCCTATTGTGCGACATGCCGATTATAAAAGCATTTCACAGATATCTAAAGAAGTAAAACAACTGGCAAGCACTGCAAAAGCAGGCAAGTTGAAAGGAGAGCAATATATTGGTGGTTCTTTTACAATTTCTAATCTTGGTATGTATGGTGTTAGGGATTTTCAGGCTGTGATCAATCCACCACAGGGGGCGATTTTGGCAGTAGGTGGAATCTTGGATAAACCTGTAGTGAAAAATGGGATGGTGGTTCCGGGGAAACTGATGCAACTCTCTTTATCAGTAGATCATCGAGTCATTGATGGAGCGCTGGCAGCAGAATTTATTAATCAGGTTAAGTTTTTATTGGAGAGGCCATCGCTGCTATTAATCTAATTCGACAGTTTTCTCAAACTAGCTGCAAGATGTTTGCAAAATATTGCCAGATCTTCTTCTCTAAAATCTTTTAATAAGCTTTTTTTTGCTAGTTTTTTTATGATTTGTACTGCTTTTTCTGTACTCCTGTCAACAGCAATCCGATCATCATAATGACATAAAGTTTCAAGTGCGATATCGTCTATACAACGATAAAAATAATATTGCATTTTTTTGCCATCTCTTAATCCTGGGGTTGTTTCTGTTATGATAGTAGACGGATCCGTAATGGTTAGTAGATTTCGAACAAATATTTCATGATTTTCTTTATATTGGTGGTGGCGAAAAGTACTCAAATAACAAAGAGCGGTACGTTGGCCCGTTTCACTCAATTGGGTAGAAAGAGCGCCCATTGTTTTTGTGTCTACTAATGAGGTTTGATATATTTGAATACCTTGAGATGTCTGACAAATTGCTTTTATTCGATTAAATTGTTCAAGTGTTGATAAAAAAGACAGATTGTTTCTGATGTCACTATCTAAATGTAATATGGCTTTTTCTGCTTTATCTAAAGAGGCGTTCGATGGGAAATATATGATAGCAAGCG
Source organism: Chlamydiales bacterium (assembly GCA_016213235.1). GTDB lineage: Bacteria > Chlamydiota > Chlamydiia > Chlamydiales > JACRBE01 > JACRBE01. The sequence goes on from JACRBE010000047.1 coordinate 150,363, forward strand.
ATCTCAATAAACGATTTATCCGTCTAGAAGCGGTTACATGGTCATCGCTTGTTTTAATAATCGAAATAGTTCGTCTTAATAAATCGCAGAGATGAGGATATGGATTAATAACAATTATTTTGTCTATTTTTTGGGCTGTAATAACAGAGACCTGATTTAAGAGCTCAAAAGCAGAAGTCCCTATTGCTGTTTGTCCTACAATATCTGATTTTTTAAGATTTTTTAAAAATTCAATCGTTTGTTTTTTCTTTGATGCTAAAGAAGAAATACATGCATTATGGCCTGATATAGAAGTGTTTGTGAATAAAGTAGATGTTTTTTCTGCTATAGTTGTCATTAAAACCTCTTTTTTCCGGGGTAGTTTAAACGTTCCCTTGGGTGAATTCAATATTAAAAAAACAGTTACAATCTAATTTGATTTTTAATTGATTTGTTTTGATTTTATTACAATAATTGCTATGATGTAGTTGCAATCTTGTTTTTTTATTAAAAAAACACTAAAAACAAAGGTGAATAAGATGAAAAATATCGCATTTTTTGCAGGCAGTTTAATGTTAGCATCTCAAATGGCATTTGGGGTTTTACCGCCGGATGCTCAAAGGGCAAAAGAAATTGCATCTATTGAAGAGCATGAAGAATGTTTAAAATTGCACGAATTGGATCCGGGTGAATTATCTATTAATCCAAGCGAAGATGGATACACGGTAGAGACTCCAAACTTCACCATGAAGGTACATGTGATTTACACACCGGATGGAAAGATTGGACCGGCGAAATATCAATTAGAATTTGATGTTCCACAAATCAAAGAAATTCCTGTAGTAGAGCACGAAACTTCTCAAGAAGTTATAATCGCTCAAGAGTAAAACCAAAAGCCCTACGTTTCTATAGGGCTTTTTTCTTATATCAATTTTATATTTAGCTAAAACACTGGAAAGTCCATTTAAATTGAGTTTTCACTCTACAGTAGAGCGGTTGGAAGAAGAAATCTATGTCTCTAAGAAAGTGGAAAATGATGTGTTTTTATAACCATCTTCTACGCTGAAAGAGCCAGTAAGCGAAATAAGATATTACAGCGATAAAGAAAACAATATAGATAAATGCCTTTGGATGGTCATGCAAAGGAAGCGCTACGTTCATACCATAAAGAGAAGATATCATCGTAGGGATGTTTAAAATAATAGTTAAGGCCGTCAGTAGCTTGATTGTTTTACTCAGCTGATTGGTAAAAATGATTTGATAAGAGTCTCTTAACGAGCGGATGGTGCGAAGCAAAATAGAACAGAGATCTTCTGACTGGATGCTGGCATTAAGCAAGTCTTCTAAAGAGTCCTGATCTTTTTCATATAAAATCGTATATTTACCGGAGCTCATAGATTGAAAGACGGTTCTTAGGGGTACTAAAGAAGATAGGTATTGGTTTAGGGTTTCTTCGTTAATGGTAAGATCGGTAATATCTTCACTATCTACATGCTGTAGATCTTTTTCTTGTTGCAAGACGTTGGATCGGATACGTTTGATTTCAATGGTAAATTCTTGTGCAATTTTCAATAGTACATAAATTAAAAGTTTTGATTTTTGAAAGGTAGATATTTTAGGGTTTTGCTCAATAAAACGATCGATTACCTGGCTTCTGTGAGGGGATATAGTAATAAAATAATCATTTGTTAAAATAATAGTTAGTGTAGATGTTTTAAGGCCGGCTTCTTGACTGGAGGGGTGTCTTGTAAAGATAACAACATTGTCGTTGACTTTCTCAATGCGAGGAACCTCATACTTATCAAGACAATCATGAATATCGGTATAATCGATATTAATAAAATTAGCTATTTTTGCAATGTCACTCGTAGTTGCTTCATCAACGTGGATCCAGCATCCAGAAATAGGCTCATCAAGTGTATGAAAAGTCTCTTCATATTCATCTTTTATATAAATAGTAATCATAAACTTTTCTTTCCACTACGATGTGTGTCATTCTCTCTAATATTGCAAAAAAAACAATATGACAAGAAATTTTCTTAATTTAGATCTTTATGATACCATGCCAGCTTCCATTGCAGCGAGTCTTTTTTCTAGTTGCTCGATTCTTTTTACATATTCTGCAATGTTTCTAACTTTTACTTTATAACGGTTATAGTCATTAAGCGGTATTGCCGGACTACCCCTATAAGCTCCTTTTTCTGTGATAGATTTGCTAATACCACTTCTGGTGGCTATTTGTACAAAATCAGCAATATCTATATGTCCAGTCACACCTACCTGTCCTCCCATTACCACATATTTACCTGTTTTGGAAGACCCTGCAATACCTGTTTGCGCTATAATGATATTATGCTCGCCAATTTCTACATTATGGGCAATTTGGACTAAATTATCGATTTTAGTCCCTTTCCTGATTCTTGTAGCTTTAAACCTTGCTCGATCAATTGTCGTATTGGAACCAATTTCGCAATCGTCTTCAATGATTACGATGCCAATTTGGTTTAATTTAATATGCTCACCCTTTTCATTAGTAAGATAACCAAATCCGCAAGAGCCGATAATTGCGCCAGGTTGCAGGACAACACGATGATGTACCTCACAACCCTCTCTAATTACAACCTGTGGATAAATAACACAATTATTACCAATGCTAACGTTTGCTTGGATGCAAACATTAGCGTGAATAATCGTA
>JACRBE010000048.1 GCA_016213235.1 Chlamydiales bacterium
AGGTGCCGAAGGTAAGGCTGATGACTGGGATGAAGTCGTAACAAGGTAGCCCTACCGGAAGGTGGGGCTGGATCACCTCCTTTAAAGACGTTTTGTCTTAGGTTGAGACACACTTCCCCTTCCCTTTCCTTCAACTGTCAACATCTGTTGGGGGCTTAGCTCAGCTGGTAGAGCATCTGATTTGCATTCAGAAGGCCAGGAGTTCGAATCTCCTAGCCTCCATTTTTTCATATGAGCGCGGTTATAGCTCAGTTGGTTAGAGCGCAACACTGATAATGTTGAGGTCCCAAGTTCAAATCTTGGTAACCGCAAATGAAAAAACCTCGCGGGTTAAGCGAGGTTTTTTATTTCTAGCGGTGGATGAAATGATTCTTTTAAAGAGTGGGATCAAATTCGTACATACTGTCAAACGTGTAAACACTATCCTGTCTGCTAAGGTCAGGTCCAAAAAATGTATCAAGGGCCTGTATTGCGCTGAAGCGCTTTGCCGGGTCTACCTGCAGTAAGGATTTAATCAGACCTTTTATTTTATCGCACTCTTTAACACCGATGTCATGTTGCAGTGCTGTAAGTTCTTCTTCAGAGTGAGTAGATAAAAAAACCATTTTTCCTTTTAAAAAATAGAGTGCTTGAGCCTCCGTTTCGTTATGTTTAGCACAATAATCCTTCCATCCTGTTTCAAAAAGTTCCCGGGTAGGAGGTAGGGGGATGGCTTCTGTTGCTGTTTTGTTTTGTGTATTAACTATATCGCGTCCTATTTCTATAAAAAATTCTTGAGCTTCTTTTTTGCCAAGCAAGACCATTTGTTCATTAAATTTTTTTCTAGCAAGTAAAGAAATGAAATAGGTTTGATATTCTGGAGAAGAGAAATAGCGATCAAGACATTCATCGATGGTGTCTTGCTTAAATCTTTGGATTTCTTCTAACACCATTCTGATCCCTTTATACGTTCCTGCCAGATAGGAATAACAAGCAGCGCTCTTGCAAATAGCTCTATATAAATGCGTGAAGAACATCCCTGTAAGTACATTAAATAATGTTATGCCTAAAGACCAGCAATCATCTGCTGTTCCTGGTATATATTTTTCTCCCAGGAGATAAGCGGAAGCATTCTGAGGAGATGTATAGTCTTGGGTAAGAGCAACTGTAAAAGATGATTTATCCATGTCAACAGGATGAAGAGAATCGTGGTCTATATATTTTATACAAAAAGGTGGAGAAGACTCCCTGTGATCCTGTTTTGCGAAAAGCATGATATTCTCAGGTTTAATATCTCCATTGGCAAATGGGGCAATATCAGATTTATATTCTATAGTTGTTTCGCCAATTTGATGCTCTATATCATATCTTGTAGGAGCGTCTAGAGTAGCAAGCCCTTGTAATAAAGACTCTGCAATTTCTAAAAAATTGGTGACGATAGTATCATGATCTGCCACGGTTGCGTCAAATAGATCCTGTTTTCCTCTTTCCATGTAAACAGCCTGCTTGTCTATGTAAGGTACAGATGCAAATGCAGGATGAGATAATTCCAAGATCTTTCTGTTACCATCTAACATCTTTTTAAGATCTTGTGATGTGTTACCTGACCATATTTGTTTAATTACCACATCGACACCACTGCGTTTACATGCCTTCACCACGCCGACACTTCCTTTTCCAAGAGTTTTAACATCTGTTGTCTCGTCTCCATTAATCATGATATTTCGTAATATTTTGATTAATTCTTTTGATAGAGCATGAACGTAAAAAGGATTGCTGTGATGAGGGGTAAAGTTGCGTTGAATGTGAGATAGTTGATCTTTAAAATAACGAATACTTATACGGAATCTCTCTAAATCTTGAGGTTCCTTCGCTAAAGTCGTGGATAGCTCGCCTATATCGTCCAGTGTTTTGGTAGTAAAAGAAACTAATTTCTTTGTATCTTCAGCAGTTATCATAGGGGAGACGGAAAAGCGATTTAATAGCTTGATATATACTTGCCTGGAGTATTCTACATTTGCTTCAAGCGAGGTATATGGGATTTGAGTGGAAGAGAGTGCTGATGTGGTCATATAGCTATCCTGGTTTGTTTATTATCAATAAATTATGGTGTTTTTTTATTTAAATTCCTAAACCAATTGCCAATAGCGGCACATCGATCGCATAATATGGTTATAAGCGCTACAATGGCTGTTTCTATACATTCGATAAAAGATGCAGTTTCTTGAGGAGAGTCTTCTTCCCGTACTTTCTGAAGAGTCGTTGGAGTGATGGCTATGCCCAGCTTGGATGGCGTTTTCGAAATAGAAGCTCTCGCAGTTAGTTCGAAACCGTTAGTTGATGTTATTGGATTCATATTAAAACCTTAATTAATTGTTATTAATTAACAATTATAACACATGTGTGGTTTGTTTTTTCAACTGTTTTTAACATTTGTGTGTCATTTTTTTAAATGTCATAATAAAATTAATTAGAAATGTTCCTTTCCTGTAATTAAAGGATTATCTACTTTGAGGTAAAAACAACCATAGAATAGACTATCAATATAAGTATTAAAGAGTTAGAGAGATCTAAGGTTTTTGTTTAACTGGATAACAAGGCTATAAAAAGCGCAAGCCGTTAATAATGTGTGTGTTATCTCAAGATGGTTAAGGAGGTTATACGAGGAGTAATCGTACTCTTCAAGCCTTACCAAATAAACTCTCTATGAGAGCATATTATTACATTCCAAGATCGCTTTGGGTCATAGAATTAGCTCCACCTGATCCCCCAGCTCCTTGTTGCCCTTGAGGGGATGACTGGTTAATAGCCATGCTTAGTTGTTGGTATATTACCATCGCCGCATCCATATTACCTGATTTCACAGCAGCAAAAAAGGCATCAGCTAAATCTATCCATTGATAATTATATTTCTGAACAGAAGGGGCGCTAGCAGGCGCTGCATTGGAAGTTCCTGAATTGGTCATGTTATTGAATATATTTGCAAAAGGATTTGCAGAAGAGCCTTCAGGACCCTCCGCGCCCATTGAGGGGGCTCCTGTCTGAACAAATTCCTGTTTCGTTGATATAATTGAGCCGGCTTCTTGCAGTTTTCTTGACGGAAGAGATGGAAGAGATTGAGGCAGATCTAAGGCTTGTTTAATCTCCGTATTTTGATGAGCTATATACTCTTGAATAACAAAAGGATCCTCATTTTGTAGTAGGGGATGAGACATAAGCGCTGCTTGCAAGGTATTGAGATTAGAATCTGTTTGATCGGATAAGGCGTGTTGTTGAAGCAGGGTAAGAGCACCCCCATTAATGGATTCCAGAGCTGTTTTTTGATAACTAAGCAATTGAATGATTTGTGCTTTAGGAACCTCTGCTATTTGTGCTATTTTGTCCTGGGGTGTAGCGGAAGTAATATCGCGCATACCCATAGCAGAGAGATCCATCCATGCAATATAATCATCTGGAGTAGAAATATCATTATAAGTCATAACAAGCCCTTTATTGGTAGATCTATTCTATTATTGCAAATTTTTCAATAAAACTTTTCCAGTTTGGTTTTTATATATTGCATGGTCTCCATAAAGGAGAGTTTTCCATGACAAAAAGATTCTATATAAGACTCTAAAGACCCTTCAAGTAGAGGGTGCTCGATGAATAGAAGCTGTTTTTTTATTAATAAAAGAAAAAAATCATCTGCATTGTAATGGGTCTTAATAAAAGTGGAAAATTCTAAAAGTTCTTTATTTAATGAGGTAGTAAGCAAGATCCCTAGTTCTTCTCCAAGCTTATGCCACTCTACTTGCTTTGCTACTTTCACTTTTTCTATCAACAGTAAGTAAGCATGAAGATGGTGGTAAGAGGGAAAGATATGCTGCGCAATATCGCGCAAGTCTTGGAGAAAATATGTTGCATGAGAAGGTGCATCAATAAAAAACATTTTGTCTAATGATAAGCACTCTGAAAAAGACTGATTACCACGACATGGTACGGGATTACCAGATAGTTGCATCAGCTTATAAAAATCTTGCTGTCCTATTTCATTTTGTTGATAAATAAGCAGTTTTTTCCCATTTGTTTGAATTTCTTTTTCCCAGCAAATAGGCCCTGCGTGTACTTTTAGTGATTGAATACCATAGCTGCGAAGCAAAGCAAAGTCTTTTCCAAGATCTCTATCTATTAAACGCATTAAACAGATGAGATCTGCTACAATAATTACAATGTTTTTGGTGTCTTTTTCCAGGTGTTTTAATAGTCCATGGATAAAAACATAATGACCAGCTTCTGTTTTTAAGTAAGCCAAATAAAGTCGAATACTAGATAAGTGCTCTTTTAGTGCATTGCCTTTTTTTCCTTTAAATAGATCAGTAAGCTGACTATCTTCTAATTGAAAAGGATCTTTTACCACTCTTTGTTTAATAAAAACACCTTGCTCCAAAAAATGTAGACCAAGACTTTGACCGCCAGATTTTGGCTGGTAAGGAGCATGATTTAAAAAACCATACTCTCCAATTTGCTCATATTTTTTTATGTTGATTTTAGCCAGTAAATGAGGTGTTTCAGGATAGTATGTTGGTAGTTGCAGTAGTAAGTCGCATGATAATGATTGGAGAAAACGCTTGTCCATGTGCAACCGGTGCAGTTCTTCGTCATTCCTGTAGATAATTTTTTCATAAGGTAAAAGATCTTGGTGATAAGCAATTTGTTTTTGCTCATGAAAAATAGAAAGAAGTTTCACATGAATGTTATAAAAATGCTCTTTGATGAGTTTTGCGACATACATTTGTGTGTAAAAATCCCCAAAACCATCTGGAATTACCCAGGTAAGAAGATGCACGGTATGTATTTGCTTTAATTTTACATTTGCAAAAAGAGGCAAGATAGCCCGCTTTAATAACACACTCTTTAAAGTAGGCACATGTAAAAAATCTTTTTTTACAGTAAACAAATGAGCGCTATCTTCTCGTCTCTTCCCGATGGGAAGTGTTTGATAAATCTTAGGATAACTCCAAAGAGGTAAATCAAAATAAGCATAGTCTTTTTCTGGAAAAGACTCTTTAAGGATCTCTTCTATGTATAATACGTTTCTTTTTTGTTTCACATCTTCATACAATCGAATGATTGCATCGAAATTGTCGTGACTTTTTTCAAAGATAGAAATAGCACTTAAGCACTTGTTATCTGAAGGTGTTGTAATACCTGTTAAATCACAAAACTGCTGAATATCTTGTTTGATTTGATCAATTAATAAAAGATGAAAACCCATCAAGTAACCATACACTCATTTTTCTTCTATACATGAACAGGTAAAGAAAGAGCAACAGTTTTTGTACTATGAGGTAGAAGATGCTGTGATATAACCTTGTTTGAGCTCTTCTCTATAAATAATCCATACCCCTAAAATAACGATAAAGGTAGATCCAATAATAGCAAGTGATGGAGACTCTCCAATGAGTATCCAAGATGTGATGGACGCAAAAATCGGACTTAGCAATCCGAAAAAAGAGAGCAAGGTAGCTGTAAATCTTTTTAAAAGATGACCATATAGATTGTAACATAATAGATTGGAGATCATCGTTGCAATAAGTACCCCTCCAGCAAAAGGAAGAAACTTATGTTCTGCGACAGGGAGGGGGTGCCAGCTATCTATCATAAAAGAGGTAGCAAGAGCAAGAGCGCCACCAAGCAGCATGCTCATACCATTTGCCACAACAGGGGAGAGTTCTTGATCTTTTACGCAAATACGAAGCAATATCCACCCATAAACACCAAAAAAAGCAGCTCCAATCATGGCAATATCTGGCCATGAGAAAAAACTAAATGCATGAAAAAGACTCTCCGATGCACTTTGTGTTTTTAATACAGGAATAAACCCAAGTATTCCAATGCTCATACCCAGCCATTTCATAGGTGTCATTTTTTCTTTAAAATGAAGATAGGATAAAAGAGCAGTAAACATGGGAGATAAGCTATAGATGAAACATGTTTTAGCAGCAGATAGACGCTGAAGAGCCCAAAATTCGAGTATGTTTGTAAGGTAGATGCTAAATAGTCCTAGCAATACGATGGAAATCCACTGCTTTGTATTTAACCGAAAAGAGAACTTTTTTCTTATTATTAAAAAAATAGTTAGCAATATGCCGGCAAAGAACATACGCGCCCCTGTTAAAAAAATAGGGGAGCTCATGGATAAAAGCCATTTCCCAATAGGGAAAATGGAAGACCATGTAGCGTAAAGAAAAAGGGCCTGTAAAATACCGCTCATAAAGACTAAAAATTTAAATTTTAATAAAAAGATATAGGATATAGTGTTAGTTTTCAATAAATAAAAAAATCATGCATAATATTAAAAATTAGAATTTCACATCCTTGTTACTCTGCAATATTCCCATATCTAGCATTGAGCAAAATTACGGGCATCTGTGTATTGAAATAAGAGGACCATAAACTCAAATTGGAGCTTGTTCTAATCAACAAGTCACATTTTGATAAAAGGATTGCATCAATAATAGCCTCAAGACCCGTTTGATACGGATTTTCACCTCTATGATGTATAGAGATGTTACCACTAGAGCGAGATGCTGTTGTAAAAACTACCTTATCTTTAAAACGTGCCTTTAAATGTTTAATAAAGCCCTCTTCATCTGTTGCAACAAAAATTTTGTAATTTATCTTATCAAGGTTTTTGATGTTATTTTCTATTGCTTTAAACACTTCATGATAGGTAGTGCGTGGAGCCTCAGAGCTTTTATCTGTGCCACGATAATGCACGCCAATTACAACATCTGCGTTTAAATGGTCTAAAATAAATTGATCAACAGCCTTTAAAATGAAAGGTTTTACATGGATATATTTTTTAACTAAATTGCCGGCATCTTCTCTTGAAAGAGCTCGCCTTAAGGATATGGCTACCCGATTGAGCTCTGTATAAGATCCAACATAAGATGGTTCTAAACTTGGATCAGAAGAGGTATCTAATATGTCATGCTCTGCAAAATAATGAGGATACAAAGAAAGATGAGAATTTAATAATTTTTCCTGTTGTAAATGAAGAGGTTCAAAATAATAATTCCACCAATTAGATCCATGCGCTGTATCGTAATAAACACCACCCTCTGCAAAATTAATGGTAAGCTCTCGATAGTGTCCTTGATCATATAGAGCAAGATGTCCAAGCACCAGATTGCAAACAGCAAACATACCAGCTGTCTGAAACGTTGGTTGTACTACCATATGTTCTTGCAAAATCCCTAACTTTTCTATACTTGGTGTTTCAACAAAATTCTCTTCGATGGAACGATCGATAAAATGTCCTTGTAACATAGATGACATCAACATAAAAAAACAAACGCTAGTTGCGAATGTGTTTTTTGGTACATGTAGCCGGTGTCTCACGAATCTTCCTCTTGTGTGGCTTCTAACAAATTATAGTGATATTGAAGTAGTTTGTCTTGTAAACGGTTATCAATTAAAGCTATATCTTCTTTTGTGAAATGGTTAAAATGTTTCAGAATTCCCCCTTGGGGAGGGTATTTATTAATCGCTCTTACAATATCTTCTTCACTAACAACATAACCAATCTCTTCTAAAATACAAGACAGAGTCTCTAAAGGATGATTCATGAGGTCTTCATAGATAAACGTAACAGTGTTTGGTTGGTGATCCCAAAAATCATGGAATATTTTCCACGAATTAATAGCGTGTACAAGCCACTTATCTGGAATTTTTTTAACTGCATGGTGATTAGGATGATGATAAGCATAAAAAGAATAGATGCTGTCAATGGGGTGCCGAATGACTCGTATTGCTTTTGTATAAGAAGGATCAAAATTGCTGAGGTAATAGGGATAATGTGTTTTAATCACTACAATGTCATTTTTCTTAGGATAGATACAATTACCATTGTAGCCATGATCAGTAGAAAATGCTCCCCATGGAAATAAGTCAGGAAGGTGTGGATAGTCTTTATCGCAATACGCAGAGCTGGTAGCCGTGTGTGTGGCCTCTTCGATTAAAAATCGGAGCCAATGATTTCCTGATCTTGGATAGGTAGTTAGATATATCTTTTCCCACTGATCGGAAAATCCATCCACAAACAAGCCAACAAGGGCAATAGCAAAAAGATAAAGGCGCATAAACGTTGCTTAGTTTTTTTGTGAAAAAAATAAGCTTCTTTATGTTTTTTAGCAACAAAATATCTTGTAATAACAGAGCGAATAGTTAGAAAAGCATTTATGGAAGTTTAGAAGCTATAACCAACACCGGCGCCAAATGTAAAATCGCCAAGCTGAGCTTTGTTGCCTATGATGCTTTATTTGGAACTATGAAAGGACAAGTTTCACAGAAATTCTTAGAAAAACATCGTAAAAGAGGGTTATAGATTTTAGATGATTAAATAAGATCTTCTAGAATCCGATCTCTATATTCTTGCATCTTTTCTACCATAAAATGGAGATTATGGATGGAGGCAAGCGTTAATGCGGTAAGCTCTTTTGCTTTAAAGAGATGATGTACGTAGGATAGGCTGTAATGTATGCAGGTAGGACAAGAGCAGTTTTTTTCTAGCGGGCCAAAGTTTTGTGCATGAATGGTAGAGGAAAGTTTATAAGATCCATGTTTTGTTAATATCATCCCATGACGGGCAGCTTTTGTAGGATATGCACTATCAAAGGTGTCAATACCAAGCGGCATACATAAATCAAGAGATTCTAAATCACCGATGCCAAGTAAGTGTCTTGGATGAGAAGTAGGGATATGGTCCATGATAGACTCAAGCATATTGATCATTTCTTGTTTTGTTTTTCCTAAAGAGCCTCCGATTGCAAATCCGTCAAAAGGTAACGCAGATAAGATATTACAACTTTTTTCTCTTAGCGATGGATTGATGCCACCATGGATGACAGCATAAATTGCTTGGGCCTGTGGGTTTTTCAAGTGCTCATCTAAAGATCTTTTTTCCCACCTGTGTGTGCGGTTAAAAGAGTCTAGTAGTTTTTGCTCATCAATATGGTAAGGAGGCAATTCATCTAAAGGTATGATGATATCGGAGCCAAAATCTTTTTGCGCTGCAATCGAGCTTTCTGGCGTTAAAAGCACTTTTTTTCCATCACGGTAAGAGCGAAATAACACACCATCTTCTGTAATTTTTAGTACAGAATTATCGTGTTGTTTTTTTCCTTTCCCTTTGAGTTCATTGCAGACAGACCCGTATGCTAAACTAAACACTTGAAAACCACCAGAATCTGTAATAATCGGTAGATGACGATTGATGAACTTGTGGATGCCTCCTGCTTGCTTAATGAGGCTACTGCCAGGTTGCAGAAGCAGATGGTAAGTATTGCAAAACATAAGTTGTAATCCAATCTCCGACACAGTCTTGTTATCAAGAGATTTAAGCGTGCCATTTGTTCCAACTGCCACAAATCCAGGTGTATCAATAATACCATGAGCTGTGTGGATTTTCCCAACACGAGCTCTTGATTTTTTAGACTTGTGGATGATTTCAAATTTCATAATTTAATTTTTTTAAGCGGTAAATACTGGTACAGGTGCTCATTACAACGATAATAATTATTTTTACGATCATGCTGAGTACAATAATTTCAAAAAGTGAGGAGACTATACCATAGAGTCCTAAAAAACTAAACAGGCATGTATCGATCATCTGTGTAGTAAAAATAGAAATGATCATGACAGGGAGTAAATAACTTTTTTTAAATTTTTTTCTCAACCTGCTAAACAGTTCTACATCCATTTTTTGTGAGATAAGATAGGAAATTAATGATGCAATCAAGATTCTTGGTGATGCAGAAAGTAGGGAGGAAAAAGAAGAATGGGACCAATCTTCGCACGAGGGGACATAAAGCAGATGAAATTGCGACATTAAAGCAAAAAAGATCATGCAAAAAAAGTTAATCCATACAAATCGATTAGCCTCTTCTTTTCCAAAATATTCTTGAATGAGGTTAAGACCAATGATAGCGCCAACGGCGTAGCTATCAGCGCAAGTTACATTCATGGAAAAAATTGTCATTTGCTTCAAAACAAATAAATTGGCTGTAATAGATAAAATCACACCAAGGCAAAAAAGACCCATTTTTCCAAATTGAACAGCTGCAAAAAGAAAAAAAATAATTACTAAGATTTGTGAAAAAAAAATGAGCTCATTCATGCAAGGACTCACGGCTTCTTTTTTCCTCTATTTGCTGAGACTGCTTTAAACGGAATTCTTTTCTAATCTGAGCCTCTTCATAACGTCTTTTTTCAATTTTTGTCTCCGGTAACACCGGTGGCACCCGTGTTGGTTTTTTATCATTATCTAGAGCTACAAAGGTAAAATAGGCAGATACAATATGTGTTTTTTCTCTTGTTGTACTATGCTCTGCAACGACTCTTACTCCGATTTCAATGGAGGTATTCCAGGTCCTATTAACAGAGGCCTTAAAAATTAGATTATCACCTTTTCCGGCTGGTGCTAAAAAGTGCATCGCATCAACAGATGCTGTAACACAGGTGTGTCCGCTATGTCTTTCTGCAACAACGAGAGCAGTGCGATCAATAATAGACATAACAAGGCCGCCGAAAACGGTGCCATATGAGTTTAGATCATTGGAAAAAATACGATAAGTATGATCTTCTATCGCAGTAGATTTTACTGTTTTTCCGGGTAAGTTTGACATGGGACATCCTTTTATGGTTAGCGATTATAGCAAGGAAACAAATTATTCCAGAGTGCTAAAAATTCTGCTATATGTTAAATCCCAATTTAAGAAAAAAGGTGTATCGTTATGACAAAAAAAGTGCAAAGAATTGCAATTACCGGAGGAGCTGGACAAATTTCTTACTCTCTATTATTTAGAATAGCCTCGGGAGAAGTGTTTGGAAAAAATCAGCCTATAGCTCTGCATCTGCTAGAAATACCAGATGCCGTGAGCGCTTTAAAAGGCATTAAAATGGAGCTGGATGACTGCGCTTTTCCTTTATTAAAAGAGGTGAAAGTTGGTAGTGACCCTTTTGAGCTTTTTGGTGGTATTGATTATGCCTTTTTTGTGGGAGCAAAACCAAGAGGCCCTGGCATGGAAAGAAAAGACCTGCTTGCTGAAAATGGAAAAATTTTTATAGAGCAGGGAAAAGCTCTTGGTCAAAGTGCCTGTAAAAATGTAGTTGCTTTAGTAGTGGGCAATCCATGTAATACTAATTGTCTTGTGTTATCCCATTTTGCTAGAGATATTCCTAAAAAGCAGTTTCATGCCATGACAAGGCTTGATCAAAATCGAGCTGTTTATCAACTCGCAAATAAAGCAAAAGTAGATCTTCAAGATGTAGGGAACATGGTCATTTGGGGCAATCACTCCTCTACGCAGGTGCCAGATTTTCTCAACGCCACGATTAAGGGTAAGATGGCTAGCGCATCTATTGAAGAGAACTGGCTTAAAGGAGCATTTATTGAAACAGTCCAAAAAAGGGGGGCGGAGGTAATTGCTGCAAGAGGTAAATCATCTGCTGCATCTGCTGCAAATGCAGCAATAGATGCGATGAAGTCTATTGCAAATCCTGCTATAGTAGAAGCACAATATTCTTCTTCTGTTTGGTCTGCAAAAAATCCGTATCATATTGATGAAGGACTTTTCTTTTCTTTTCCTTGTCAAAGAACAGCCATCAATGAATATAAGATTATTCCCGGATTAAAATGGAATGATTTCCTTGAACAAAAAATCAGATTAACAGAAAAAGAATTGAAAGAAGAAAGAGATGCTGTGGCACATTTACTAAAATAAGGATGACATCATGAGCGAAATCATTTTTGAAATGACCAAAGATCATTTGGAAACAGGATTAAGAGGTATTCCTGTAGGATATTGTAATACATCACATGTCGATCCAAGAGCAGGTCTTTTTTATCGTGGAACACTGCTTAAGGACCTTGCAAACTATTCTTGTGAAGAGGTCATTTATTTGCTTTATAAGGGTAAAATGCCAAATACGATGGAACTCAAAGCCTTCAAACAAGAGCTTGATAAAAGAAGTAGATGTTCTTCCGCAGTTGTAAAGCAAATCCAGACACTTCCAAGACAGGGGCACCCTATGAAATTATTTTCTTGCTCCCTTTTGATACTTGGTATGCTGGAAGGAGTAAATAATTACAAAGAAGATACGATCAATTTAATAGCGAAAATACCGCATCTGCTCGCAACGGTGATTAATTACCATGCTGGCTGGGGACATACACCGGAGCCACATCCACAACTAGGCTATATGGAAAATTTTGTCCATATGCTTAATATACCAAATAAAAATATAGCGATGCTTAATGAGGTTATGCGCCTATTTAACGTTCTTCATTATGATCATGGAGGTGGCAACTTATCTACGTTTGTAGGTAAAGCAGTGGCATCCGGGTTAGAGGATTTGTATGGGTCTATTGCTGCAAGTATGTGTGCCTTGGAGGGCCCAAGGCATGGTGGCGCTAACGAAAGCGGTCTTGAATTTGCAAAAGAGATTTATGATGCTCTAAAAGGTAAGTTAACCGGCAGCGCAGTGGAAGAGCTCATTCGTAAAAAACTCGCAAACAATGAAGTGATCTTTGGCTTCGGTCATGCTGTACTGCGTGTAGAAGATCCAAGAGCTACTATTTTCTATGAATTTGGAAAAAAGCATTTTGCGGAGCACCCACTTGTAAAAACAATACTGTTAGTCAGAGAGTATGGCAGTAAAGTACTTAAGGAAAATCCTAAAATATCAGACCCCTATACCAATGTGGATGCAGCCTCCGGTACGATACTCAGCGCGGCCGGTTTTAACTATCCCGAGTATTTTACCACTCTTTTTGGCATGTCAAGAGTTGTTGGCATCGGTATCCAGATTGTATATGAACGATGCGAGGCAAGGGGGGGGAAGGGTACTCCCATTGTCCGTCCGGAATACATATATAAACCATCATAGGCAGTCTCCCCCATTATTTGACGAAAGTTAAACGCGGAATAAGCTCTTTCGGTAAAGTGGCTGAAATACCTTCAGGAATTTTTATCGAACCGGAAGATTTTGGGTCTTTTATTTGATCATGGATATATTCTTCTATTGTTATAGTGCGAGTGCGTGTGATCCCAATTATCGGTCCTACTCTTTTTATGATTAGTAATCCTTTTGGGTTGTCCGGCATGATCCCGTGGGCAAAAAGAGAAGACAAGGACCCTGTTGAGGTATTGGGAAATGATATACTCGTACAATTGTTTGCTTCGGCATAGGTTGCGAGAGCTCTTAAAGCAATATTACTAATAAGTGGAAGATTCCATATTGCGGATGAATCAGGTTGGATCAAATCTGAATTAACAAGAAGGTCTTGTACCTCAATAGAAACAGATTCGCGATCCTTTTTCTGACAGAGTGAGAGTTTAGCAAGAAATCTTGGGACATCGGGTGTTTTGGTCATATGCTGACATATTTCAAGTTGAAAGAAACGACGGGTTAATATACGTAATTCATGCCTGGTTTCTTTTCTTGGAACAACTCCATTAATAATAATGGGGATGGGGACTGTGCTTCTGGATGGAATAGTGAACT
Source organism: Chlamydiales bacterium (assembly GCA_016213235.1). Taxonomy (GTDB): domain Bacteria; phylum Chlamydiota; class Chlamydiia; order Chlamydiales; family JACRBE01; genus JACRBE01. The sequence continues at coordinate 13,528 of JACRBE010000048.1, forward strand.
CTACTTTAAAATTCCATGAAAAAGCAGCATCTTCTCCAGTGACTTCGCCCCTTGTTCTTATCGAATATAGTGGAGATATCCATCCTCTTGGGGAACTTGTTGATTCCATATTAATTTCCTTATTTTGGTAAGGTATTCTATCGCTAAGTAAAATATATTTCTAATAAATTCTAGAAGCTTAATTTTTCTCCAAAATCAACTATTTTATCGAAATATCTCTCATCTATCATATGAACCTAAAACAGGCACAACATCAGGAGGTTTAGTTCGGTTGAATGCTCCATTGAAATTCCTAATGTATGAAAAATACGCCGATTGAAATTTGAAGTGCACAAGTGGAATTAAACCCTAACTACGCTGACATAGAGGGGGGAACTGCCGTTTTTAGGATTATGAACAACGAGACTCTCAAATTGTAATCCCATGATACCTTTCCACAGGGAGCTTGGCTATTAAAGTGGAAAAGCTCTCCTTGGTTATTTCCCTCGATTACCGAAATTGCCGTAAAGCCCCTGGATTCATCCATGAGGAGTACTTCAGTAGGCAAAGGTTAAACGTGAAATAAGCGCCTTGGGTAAAGTGGCTGAAATGCTAACAAGAATTTTTGTCGAACCGGAAGATTCTGGGTCTTTTATTTGATCACGGATGTATTTTTCTACTGATGTGGTGCGTGTGCTTGTGAGTGTGCTTGTGAGTCCAGTTATCCGTCTTACTGTTGTTATAGTTAGTAGTCTTGTTGGGTTGTCCGGAATGATCCCATGGGAAAAAAGAGAAAACAGAGCTTTTGTTGAGGTATTAGGAAATGATATATTCTCACAATGGATTGCTTCGGCATAGGTTGCGAGAGCTCTTAAAGCAATCTTACTCATGGATGAAAGATTCCATATCGCGGATGAATCTAAACTGACAACAAGTTTTTGCACCTCAATAGAAATAGGTCCGTAACCTTTTTCCTCATAGAGTGAGAGCTCAGCAAGAAATCTTGGTGAATCAGGTGTTTCGAGCTCATATTGATATATTTTAAGCTGAATGGAAGGATTGATTGATAGATAGTCAACCGTAGGTGATCTTTTTGGATGAACTCCATCAATAACAATAATAATGGGAGCGAGTTTTTTTCCTCCGGATAGAGTAGTGAGCTCTACTGTAAAACTCCATGAAAAAGTAACAACTTCCACGAGGACTTCTTCTTTTTTTCTTACCAGTGGAACTAGTTTCCCTCTTGAGGAACTTATTGGATCCATATAATTTCCCTATTTTGGCGGAACATTCTATCGTTAAGTAAAATATATTTCTAATAAATTCTAGAAGCGTTTGAAAATGAGATTTCTATTTAGTTATCAACTTTTTTTTGTGAGATTTCTGTTGAGTTTGTGTAGGAAGTATATATTTTGATGCTTTAGCAAGATCTTTTCTAGTTTTCATTCCTTCATCTTTGCTAGGTTTCCCCAGCATAATAGATTTCATGGTTCTGGATGCAACGTTTACTACAAGAAACGTAGTCGTTGGTCCAAGAGATAATTTAATGGGGGAAAAATAATCTATAGTAAAACCAGTAATAACTAATAAGGTAGCGATTGCATAGCGTTGTTTTTGAGAAAGATTGCGAAAAGAGGTTTTTCCTGCAGTGCTCCACAATTGTGCTAAAGGAACAATTGACAAAGTAGGTGCGTTAAAATAAATGGCCAGGATAGTCCCTGCAAATATGCTAGCAGTGACTGCTGTCTGTTTCCACATGGAAGGAGGGTTACGAAAAGCGTCATCATCTTCATCTGAATCTATATCTTCACCTGGTTTTACATGAATAACCGTATATTCACCAGGTGGAAATGAATGGGGGATGTCTGTGTTTGCTCTATCTCTTAGAGAGGGGGAATCAGAGGGATCTAAAACAGAAATAATATTTGTAGTGTCTAAACGGGCGGGTGAAGGAGTTCTCGAGGGATATTGGGCGGGAGTGGTGTAGTCATGAATATTATTGTAGGGGGATAAAAAGGCTTCTGCCATAAGGTCTCCTTTTTGAATTATTTTGTGCACGATTATATGTTTTATTGAAAAACAAACAAGTATTAAAACATTTGTTGTGCGACCTAACTTTTTGTTAATCACATAGATATGATTTAGTGTTAAAACAACGCTTATTGGCTATCAACAACTTAAGATCAACAGATAGAGAATGTTTTTAAAAAACACTTACAAATATTAATAACAATTTGATTGTTTTTAAAATAAAAGTATAACGATTATATTAATTAATAGGGTGTAGTATCTTAAGTGAAATCTGTATCGCCTGTTGCTAGCAACAGGTTGCTTCCGATCACTTGAATGTGATATAGTCCTGACTTAAACTTATGTGACAGAGGGATTTTATGTTTTTGGACCAATTACAGCTCATTTTGTATCGCGCCATATTCCATACCTTTTCCAAAAAAAAACTCCTCCTTCTTGTTCCTATCGTCTTGTTATGTGGATTACTTACGGTTATTTGTATGACTCTTGCTTCGCTTGGACAATGGGCTAAGCTATCGTTGTTCTTTTTGCCTATTTTTGTTTCTTTTGGACTCCTATTGGGAGTTGGTATTGTTTTAACTAGAATTTATTTTAAAGAGATTAAAGGGTTTGCTTTTACTTATTTCTCCATGTTTAAAGAATCCATGCCCATCATCATGCATGCAACATATATGTTTTTAATGGTAATAGCCTCTTATGTTGCCTTATGGATAGGACTTACTTTCTTTTATCTTCTTAAGTACATACCATGGATTGGTCCACTTTTATCCGCATTCTTCTCTTTTGTTCCCTTTTTAATTGTGATAAGTTTTTTGATACTAACACTACTGGTCCCTCCTATTCTATTTTTTGTTATCCCCTATCTTGCATTGAAAGGCACAACCATAACAATACAAGGTATAAAAGAGCTTTTTTTTGATCTCAAGCAGGATATATTCACGAATATCATGCTTTTTGTAGCGGGTGTTGCTCCCTTTTTATTACTACTTGCAGTTTTAAGCTTTTGTGCATCGTTTACAAGTGGTTATTTTTTTATGAATTCCTCTTTTTTTGTGAAACTGTTGCAACAATTGGTGGTGATGATCCTATGGTGCCTGTTTCTTACCCCTACTATTATTTTTTTCTTTAACTTTTCTACAGAGTCATTTGGGCTTATCCAAAAAAATATAAAAAACAGATGAAAATAGCAATTATCGGTACAGGGCTTGCAGGCCTCGGTGCTGCGATTTATTTGCAACAGATGATAGAAGATGCTTCTTTCTCCTTCTTTGATAAAGAAGATAGGGGAGGGGCAACATCAAAAATCGCAACAGGACTATTGCATCCGTATCCCGGTAAACATGGAAGATTGTCTAAAGATGGACATGAGGCATATCAAGAGACTCTCAGGCTTGTTCATTATTCAAGCAAGTATACTACTAAACAGGTAGCCGATTTTACTCCTATAGAAAAAATAGTGCTCGATGATGATCATTTTTTAGATGAGCATGAAGATATCATCAAGCTTGCACCTTATCGATATTTAATTAAGTCTTCTATTACTGTATTTACGAGCAACTATTTGGATGGGCTCTATGCAAGCATAAGAAATAAAGAGTTTATCCAAGAAGAGATTAAAGATATAAAACAGCTAGATAGGTTTGATGTGGTGATCATTGCTGCAGGATTTGGAGTGAAAGATTTTATTGGAGAAGAGGTGTCATTGCGGTATAACAAAGGGCAAGTGTTAAAAGCTAGACACTCAATCAATCGAGGGCTGATTGGTGGTGGCTATATCGCAAAAACAGAGTATCCTGATATAGTGCATGTAGGATCTACATATGAAAAGAAAGAGCTTTCGTTCGTTCCAAAACAAGATATAGCAATAGAGTTGATACAAAAACAGATGAGACCCTTTTTCCCAGAAATTGATCAGATGCAATTTATTGATTGCAAGGCAGGTATTCGGGTGTCAAGTGCTCATAATTATCTTCCTATAATTAAAAGGCTATCAGAGAAGAGATATCTTTTTACCGCGCTTGGATCAAGAGGACTATTATATCATGCTCTCTTTGGTAGAAAACTAGCTGAAATGATCGTTGGTAAAAAATGAGAAAAGGAAAAATCATTGTTTTAGGAACAGGGGGTTCTGCAGGTTCTCCTGCAATTGGCAACCCCAATGCAAAACAGATCATGCAAGATAGATATAATTATCGTTTGCGCACCTCCATATTAATACAAATTGATCAAAAAAACATTTTGGTAGATCCCGGTCCTGATGTGCGATACCAAGCGCTTAAATTTGGCATTAATAAATTAGATGGTGTGCTTATCACCCATACGCATTTTGATCATATTGCAGGACTAGATGAGCTAAGGATGTATTACTTTGTAAATCATCAACCTAATCATCTGCTTTTATCAAAAGAGAGTTATCAAGATTTAGAAAAGCGCTGTTACTATCTGATAGATCAAACAACGCAGATAGTAAATAAAGATCAAAAATATAACTTCCATCTCTTACCAAAAAATGAGGGGACTATCTCTTTTTGTGGAGAAGAGTTTTCTTATTTTAGCTATTACCAGGCTGGTATGAAAGTAACAGGATTTCGAATAGGATCTTTTGCTTTTGTGACAGATATCAAAGAGTATGATCCCTCTATTTTTCACTATCTGAATGGTCTTGATGTGTTAATGGTATCTGCCCTTCGTGAAAAAGAATCTCCTGTGCATTTTAATTTTGAAGATGCAGTAGCATTTGCTCGTCAGACAAGGACAAAAGAGGCCTATTTTGTTCATATTGCACAAGAAGTAGAGCATCATGCAGCCAATAAAAAATTACCTAGTCAATATCAACTTGCCTACGATGGAATGGAGCTAGAATTTTATGTCAGATAATGAAAAACTATATGAAGATGAACGCTATGAAATAGAAGATTTAAAAACAGCAATGCTCGTTGGTGTTTATATCAATAAACAACAGGAAGAGGAGTGTTTAGAACACTTAAATGAATTACAAAGACTGACAGAGACATTTGGATTAGAGGTTGTTCATAAAGAAAAGTGTTTTATCAGGAAATATGATGCAGGGACGTATGTTACAGAAGGTAAGTTAAAGGAGCTTGCAGAAAAAGCAAACGAGATAAAAGCAGATGTCATTATCTTTGATGATGAAGTATCACCTAATCAGCAGAGAAACATAGAGAAAATCTTTGGAAGGCCAACCATTGATCGAACAGAACTCATTATTGAAGTGTTTGCTCAGCGTGCACATACCAAAGAAGCGACTCTTCAAATAGAGCTTGCCAAAATCCGGTATCAAATGCCGCGCCTGAAAAGACTATGGACTCACCTTTCTAGGCAACGTGTGAGTGGAAAAGGTCATTTAAAAGGGGAAGGGGAAAAGCAAATCGAGATCGATAAGCGCATCTTGAAAAAAAGAATCACGCGTTTAGAAGAAGAGATTAGTATTGTTAGAAAACAAAGAGAAGAACAAAGAAAGGCAAGAATACGCTCTAGAATTCCCACTCTTGCTATTGTAGGGTATACCAACGTAGGAAAATCTACGCTGCTTAATGCTCTTACCAATGCAGGAGTACTGGAAGAAGATAAATTGTTTGCAACACTAGATACAACAACAAGAAAATTTACACTTCCCAATCATCAAACAATCTTACTCATCGATACCGTGGGATTTATCCGTAAACTGCCGCATACTCTTGTTGCAGCTTTTAAAAGTACACTCGAAGAGGTTTGCTACACCGATATTTTGCTGCATCTGGTAGATGTCGCGCACACAAGCGCAGAAGAACAGGCTAAAACAACACTGGAAGTACTTAAAGAGCTTGGAGCAGCAAATAAACCCATCATCACGGTATTAAATAAGATAGATCTTTTAGAAAATAAAGGTCAGATCAATCGGTTTAGAATATTATATCCCCATGTTGTTGCTATTTCTGCTCATACCAAAGAAGGCTTTGATGAGTTTTTAGAAAAAATCACACAATTGCTTGCATCCCTTAGAAAGGTTGTGAAACTTCGTATCCCACAAAGCCATTATGCATTTGTTAGCAGACTACAAAGGGATGCAAAGATAATAGAAATGGATTATGAAGGTAATGATATTGTTCTAACAGCAGAAATACCACAGATTATGGAACATGAAGTGATACCTTTTGCTGAGAAAAGTTGATTTTAACTGTTTCTACTATCCCATTCACTAACATGTTCATAGCGATTAAAATGATGATCATTCCGCCAAAGCGCTCCAGTCCGATCATTCCCCGATCACTAAGTACATACTTAATAGTAGATGCCGCAAGGAGAATAATTAAAGAAAAAAACCAGGCAATAAAAATAACACTCATGACAAGTCCTGCATTACCTAGCGCATGATGAATGATGATTGTTGTTGTAATAGCACCAGGTCCTGCAATGGTTGGGACAGCAAGAGGCACTAAAATAGGTTCATGATCTAAAGAGTCAATCTCCTGTTTCTCCAGGGGAAAGAGCATGCGTACTGCAACAAGTACCAATAAAAATCCCCCCGCAATTTCAATAATGGATTTATTGATATTGAGCACATTGAGTATTTTTTCTCCAAACAGCCCAAATAATATTAAAATTAGCAGAGCAAGTAACATCTCTCTTATAATGATAGCGCGTTGTTTTTTAGCGTTAAATTTGACAAGAAGCCCAACAAATAGGGGTATACAGCCGATGGCATTAAGCACTAAAAATAGAGAAATTACCGCAGTCCAAAAATTCATAAGATCTCAAAGGCCCCCTATCTTCATCCATAATAAGATTGTTTTTTTTAATCAATTACTTTGGCATAATTTATCACCATGAATAGAAAAAAATTTTTAATTTCCACCCTTGGGTGCAGAACCAATCAGTATGAGTCTCAGGCTTATCGAGATCAACTCTTATCACTTGGTTTTGAAGAATCGACAAATAACCATGATGCAGATATTTGTATTGTAAATACCTGTACTGTTACAGAATCTGCCGACCAAAAAAGCAAATATCAAATTAAACAGCTCCATAAACAACACCCTCAGGCAAAGATTTATGTGACAGGGTGCCTTGCAGAGAGAGAAAGAGATCTGCTAGCAACATTTGGGGGAGTTGATAAGGTTATTCCTAATCTAGAAAAAGAAAAATTATTGCAAATAGCGCTTCCGGAGGAAGAAAATTTGCCAGAATTTGCCATTAAACGATTCGAGTCGCATACAAGAGCATTTATAAAAGTGCAAGACGGCTGTAACTCTTTTTGCTCTTATTGCATTATACCCTATGTCAGGGGTAGATCTAGATCTAAAACCATACCCCAGATTATTGAAGAAATTAAAGAGCTAGGGGCAAATGGCTATAAAGAAATTGTTTTAACAGGGATCAATATTGGAGATTTTGATGGTGGTGTTTCAAAAGGAGAACTTAAGAAAAGATTATCAGACATTGTATATGCAGTTGATGAAATAGAGGGAATTGAGCGTATCCGCATTTCCTCCATTGATCCGGATGAAGTAGAAGATGACTTATTAAATGCTCTTATTACCTGTAAAAAGGCATGCAAAAGCATGCATATTGTGCTTCAAGCTGGCTCCAATACCATTTTAAAAAGAATGAATCGCAAGTACACTATCCAGGAGTTTTATGAGGCTACAAGGAAGTTGACAAGCGCTCATCCCGATTTTACCTTTACAACGGATGTTATTGTTGGATTTCCAGGAGAAACAGAGAAAGACTTTGAAGAGACCATGAATGTAATGAAAAAAGTGCAGTTTGCCAAAGTACATATGTTTCCTTTTAGTGTAAGACCTGGCACTAGAGCGGCTCGTTTTAAAGAGTTTATTGCACCAGAGATCATTAGCCAAAGAAAAGAAGAGGTGCTACGACTCGCAGAGCAAATTGCATTTGATCTGCGTGCAAACTATGTAGGAAGGAATATGAAGGTATTACTCGAGTCAAAAGAAGATGGAGAATGTCTGTTTGGGCATACAGATAATTTTCTTCCTGTTTTTGTAAAAGGCTATCATCTAAAACCAAATGATATCGTGCAAGTAAAGTTAATAGAAAATACAGAAAAAGGATTGATGGGATGCGTTATATAAAAATAGCAACAAAGATGATCACGTTTACCCATAGCTATGGCTCTACAGTGTTATTGCCCGCCTCTTCTTGCGCTATTACAGCATATCCTACCAAGGTCATCATTGAAGATATTATTACTCATAAGATTCAAGAGTTTGACATAGCCTTAACAGGTCCTGTCAAAAACTTTTGTCTTATCCAAGATATGGAAAAAGGGCACGTGCGTATCTGTGGTAATTATCGTGAGGGTTTTGCTCTTTTTACTATTGAATTAAAAGATGGGATTCATTTTTTTGCTAAAAAGGCGCCGACATGCATTAAAGGTTTTTCCCATCATATACAGGGCCTTTTTTCAGCAACATCTCAAACAACTCCAAAGTTAGATTTGGGTATTTCAAAAAAGTTAGATCTCGATTGTATTCGCTATCGCCTGGATGTAAGAGAGATTGTTCCTGTTTTATTCAAGCTATCTACTCTCACATCAACACCAAATCCGACTCAAAAAATAGAGATACCACTTCTTGTAAAATTGCAGACTGCTATTCAATGCCATGATAAATTGCACCTTGGTGAAATACTAAAGCAAATCTATTTGGCTTATTTTTCTAAAGGGCTTGTCCCAAGATTTATTGATGGAGAGTATCAAGGTATCATCAATGATATGCCATTCATGAAGGAAAATCCTTTAGATATCTTGGAACAACTCTCTTCTTTAATTGCTTCGATGTTTTGCACGAAAGTTGACAATAAGTTGATCATATTGCCATCTATTCCCAAAGAGTTTGTATGTGGACGAGGACTGCATTTCCAGGTAGAAGATATGAGTGTATCTTTTCTTTGGAAAAGCAACTTGCTGCAGCGACTCATTATTGAAAATGGATCAGATGTCGATATAATGATAGAATCAAAGGGGATAAAACAATATCGCTATAGATCTAAATTTCACTCTACAAAAGATTCTATTTTCCTTAAAAAAGGTATTCATTACTTTGATCGTTTTATGAAATAACAAAACCTTCATAACCACAAACACCTGTACGGGGAGAATTGACAAGAGACGGTAGCATGTAAGAGCAAATAAGATCGGCTGTTGTATTACACAGTTCGCAATAGAATCGGAGGATCATTTTGCATAAGTAGCGTTACCTTTTTTTAAGGACAGGCGGCAACTAGTTCCAAGACTCTTATTCCTCCAGTAGCAGCCATAATTATTCTCCGTTCTATTTATAGAATAAACGGACGTATGGAATGATATATTAATTAATAAAAAACCAATTTTATTATTCTAGAGTCAAAAAAGTAATTATTGTAACATGGAAAAATACACAGGTGTTTTTCCATGAACAAAGAAGATTATTTCAAGCTCATTGAAGAGATTCGTGAACATGACATTCATTACTATATCGAAGCAAGACCTATTATTTCTGACTATGAATATGATCAGCTTTATAAAAAAATCGAGCAGACAGAAAAAGAACATCCTGATTGGATTATATCTGATTCTCCCACCCAAAATATAAAAGATTCTCTCCATAAAGGATTTGTACAAGTAAAACATCACACTCCCATGATGTCTCTTACCAATACCTATTCACAAGAAGAGCTTGTTGATTTTATGCATCGAGTAGAAAAATTGCTCGAAAAAAAAGAGGTAATTTATTGCGTAGAGTTAAAAATGGATGGGCTTGCAATCTCTTTGCATAATGAAGATGGCTTTTTTATCAGAGGAGTAACAAGAGGGGATGGAGAATATGGAGATGATGTTACCAATAACTTAAGAACCATTAAAAACCTTCCACTAAAACTAAAAGGAAAAGTCCCTGGCTTTATAGAGATTCGTGCAGAGGTTTTTATGCCGCTGGAAGTGTTTCATGAGCTAAACACAGAGAAAGAAGAGGCTGGAGAGCAAATATATGCTAATCCAAGAAATGCCGCTGCAGGATCATTAAAATTACTCGATTCCAAGGAGGTTTTTGCTCGAAGGCTCTCTATTTATGCTTATGGAATAGAAGGAGTAAAAACAATCCATTCACAATATGACGTACACCACATTCTTAAAACATGGGGGCTACCCTCTTTTTCTCAACATCATTATGCACAAGTTTCCTCTATTGATGAGTTAATGGATTTTGCAGATAAAATTGAAAAAGAGCGCAACCACTTGCCATTTGAAATCGATGGTATCGTAGTGAAACTAGACTCCATCGGAGATAGAGAGTCTCTTGGTACTACTGCCAAAAGCCCTAGATGGGCAGTTGCTTATAAATTTGCACCACAACAAGCAAAGACTGTGATTAAAGAAATCACCGTCCAAGTGGGAAGAACTGGCGTGCTTACTCCTGTTGCAGAATTAGAGCCTGTTTTTGTTTCAGGAAGTATGATAGCAAGAGCTACGCTTCATAATTTAGAAGAGATTCACCGAAAAGATATCAGAGTGCATGATACGGTAGTGATTGAAAAAGGGGGAGATGTCATCCCAAAGGTTGTATCTGTTGACCCATCAAAGAGATCCGCGCATACGAAACCATGGCACATGCCAGTGCATTGCCCTATGTGCAATGCCTCAGTAGAACATCATGAAGGTGAGGTTGCATATAGATGTCCAAATCATACAGGATGTCCTGGACAAAACATCCAACGAATCATCTTTTTTACCTCAAAAAAAGCGATGAATATAGAAAACCTCGGTAGTAGGTTAGTGGAACGCTTTGTAAGAATTGGTCTTATTAAGTCTATTAGTGATATTTATCGTATCACTGCCTCAGATTTAGAACCTCTAGAAGGGTTTAAGGAAAAATCAATTACCAATCTTCTAAAAAGTATTGAAGAGTCAAAACAATGCGCTCTTCACCGTTTTATATTAGCCCTTGGAATAAAAAATGTGGGAGAAGAGACTGCACTGCTACTGGCCAGTCATTTTGAAACACTGGAAAATATTAAGAAGGCCACGATAGAAAATCTAGAAGAAATAGAGGGAGTTGGTCCTGTTGTGGCAGCATCTATTTGTCAGTTTTTCCAGCATGAAAACCAATTAAAAGAAATACAAGACCTTCTAGATCTTGGTGTATCACCAATATCTCCAAAAAAGAGGAAACAAAGCCATCATTCCTTTGCAGATAAGACATTTGTTTTGACAGGAACATTAGAAAAATACTCGCGCTCAGAGGCGGGTGAGCTTATTCAAGAAAGAGGAGGAAAAGTATCTAGTAGTATCAGTAGCAATACCGATTTTCTTCTTGTTGGAAAAGATCCAGGCTCTAAACTCGATAAAGCAAAAAAACTACATGTCACCATCATGGATGAAGAAGAGTTTTTAAAGCATCTTTAACCAGATTATAATTTCTTAGTCCGGTCAGGAGTTAAAGGAGATGCTTGAGTATTTGGTCTAGTAATGATAGATTGTGCAGCGGAAGAACTCTTTCCCGTTGTATTACCCCGTGGTTGTTTTCGGCTAGCATCAAATTTAAATGTGCTAGTGGATCTCGGAGTAAATGGAGGATTAGTATCAACAAACATAGATACAGTATCGCTAGTGTCTTTAAGTGGATCAGTCTTGCCACTTGTAGGTCTTGTAGGCTCTGATGGAGAAATAGGATGTGAATCGCCAACTCGCATAATGCTACCTGATTGTTTGTTTTAGTTATTTAATTAAACGAAACAGGTTAATATTTCAAATAAAAATTATTGAGATTTTTTAATTTATACAAAATTGAATGCATCATTGGTTCTAAAATACGTATCTTGAAAAGCTTGATGTGCAAGCTCTTTTTTCTTCACCCCTAAAATAAGATATAAAGGGGAGGTATATCCTAGATATTTTCTTTGTAGTTGATCAAGGGAGTTGGATTCTATTGCTACATACCAGATCGTATCTATTTCAGGGTGATTATATAACGTCTCTTTAATGATCTTATTGATACCAAAAAAGTAACGTTCCCCTGTTTCTTTAACACTTCCAAGTAAATGATATTGCCGGCTTAAGGTGGGAGCTATGACAGCAATATGCGCTCCATGAAAAGGATATAGATCATCAAAGCTAGATTCTATCTCTGCGTCGATCTGTTTAATTAAGCTTTGTGCAAGAGCTCTATCCACCTTTAAATAAACCAGACCAGACGTATCGTGAAATAACTGCCCTTTTAAGGAAAAAGATAATTTAATATTTGCTGTAAGGGTCTCTTGGTGACCTTTTTTCCCCTCTTTAATAAGAGGATAGGAAAAGGTAGGGATTTTTAGGTGGGGTATAGTCGGTATGAAAATGCTCATAAAAGGCTCCACGCTAAATTCATGCTCTTTTTTAAGCTGATAAAAGAGAGAATATGCATCAACAAGGTGTAAATCTTTTTTTGACTGCTTTTTTGAAGAAAAGAGTTTAAAGGGATGTCTCAGATAAGTTAGGAAAGATGCAAAAGTAGAGGGGTTTTTTCTATTTGATTGAATCTCTTTAACTAATGACAAATCAAAAAAAATCTTACTATCTTTTTGAATATATACATATTTTTTCCTCATAGAGGAATTAGAAGAAAAAACTGGTGAATAAAAATTTAAATTAGACAGTCTTTTTGTTTGCATAATATTTTTTTTCAAGTATCTTAGACAAAATTATAAGTTATATAACGTTATTAGTAAATCACCTATATATAGGAGTGTATATATGCTTAAATCCGTTATAAAAGGGGCCATTGTTGGTGGAATCGTAGCTTACATCTGGAGCTTTGCTTCCTGGATGGTACTCCCTTGGCATAATGACTTGTTTCACTCATTTAAAAGTGAACAATATGTTGCCTCTGTGATTAAAGAAAATTCACCGGAAAAAGGAGTCTATTTAATTCCATTTTTGGATATGAAAAAAGCACAGAAAAATGATTATAAAAAACAAGCAGATGCAATGAGAAAAGGCCCTGTTGTATTTGCTGTTGTATCACCAACTGGCGCAGCTCCAATGGGCGCCGGACATTTTGTATCTAATTTTCTTACGCAAGTTGCCGGTGGTGCACTTGTGGGCATGATTTTATATTTATCTTGTTGCCATAATTACTTTGGAAGAGTTATGATAGTTCTTTTTACTGGCCTCTTTGCAGGAATAATTACATATCTACCTGCTTGGACGTGGTGGAATTTCCCTTGCGATTACACAATTGTTTCCATATTAGATGTTACAATCGGATGGTTAATTGTAGGGTTAATATTGGCTAAAGTAATGAGACCTTGTAGATGCACATGTGGCTGCAAAGGCTGCACTTGCAATCGTGATGTTCCCCCTCCTGCAACATAAGTTGCGGGAAAGCCCCCAGCAATGGGGGCTTTTTTTTAAGACAAAAAAGTATTGTTTCTTAAGCAATCGATAAGAAATTGGAGATTGGGCTTATCACATTTCCAAGTAGAGTTTGATGATTATAGCTATGAACATGGATGTTTTGTAGCGAGCCTATTAATGAATCATCTCCATCAAAAACCACTTTTTTCCAGCATCTTGTTCTTCCTTTTAACCTGCCATCAGAATTTCTACTCTCTACAAGTACCTCTACAGTGGAATCAAGTATGCGTTGGCGCTCTTCAGCTATAATCTCTTCATGAATAGCCATTAAACGCTGTAAACGATCATCTTTTACCTCATCCGGAACATCATCTTTCCATCTCATTGCAGGAGTCCCTTTTCTTGCGCTATAAGCAAATAAAAATGCAACAGAATATCGAATTTGCTTAAATACTTCACAGGTCTCCTGAAACTCTTCTTCTGTCTCTGTTGGGAATCCAACAATAATGTCGGTACCCAAAGAGACATTTGGTACTATTTCTCGAAAAAGGGCTACTTTCTCCAAATATTGCTCTTTTGTATAAGTGCGATGCATTTTCTTTAAAATTCTAGAAGAGCCTGCTTGAATAGGAAAATGAACAAATTCACATGCTTTGGGACAATCTCGAATAGCTTGCATGAGTTCAAGTGTGATATCAGTGGGATGTGATGTCATAAAACGGATTCGCTCAATACCATCGATTTTGTCTAGTTGATAAATAAGATCGTGAAATAAGCAGTTCCATTGGAGCTGGTCTTTACCGTAACTGTTCACATTTTGCCCAAGCAGGGTAATCTCTTTGTATCCTTCTGCGGCAAGTTTTTTTACTTCTTCTAAAATACTCTCTGGAGGTCTGGAAACTTCTTTTCCTCTTGTATAGGGGACAACGCAATACGTGCAAAACTTGTCACAGCCCCGTATAATGGAAACATGAGCTTTTACCTTATCATCTCGTTTAGCTAAAAGATAATCTAAATTTTCTTCAAATTTATCATCTGTTTTAATGATCTGTTTTTGACTTGCTAAAACATCATCAATCACCTGATTAAGGTCCGTGATATTGTTAGTACCAACGATAAAATCAATATAAGGTAATTTTTTAAATAAGGAGTCTTTTTTAGCCATCGCCATACAGCCGGTCACTCCAATCATAGCCCGTTTGGTTTTAGCTCTTGATATCAGACCTATTTTCCCCATGACTTTTCTTTCAGCAAGGTCCCGAATAGAGCAGGTATTAAAGATGAGTAAGTCAGCCTCTTGCTCATCTACTACTCGTATGAGTCCTCGTTGCTGTAATTGTCCTACCATGATCTCGGTGTCTAGTTCATTCATTTGGCAGCCGTAGGTACGAATAAAAAAGGTCTTTAGTGGTCTTTGCATATATTCCGTGCTTTTTAGTTGAAAAGGACCTATTTTATAGAATAAGACCTTCTTTTTCAAGAAAGTATTTGCCGATAGGAACTAGGGTAATCTTTTTTTTATTTTAAAACTTTCCACAATATTCATCTTGGAAAAAAATCAGAAAAACTTTATCCTATAAGCTTTTTAGAAAACATGAAGATGGAAAAGGACTTACCATGAAACCGCAAACCAAGTTTGTTACGAAAGAAGAAGCTGAAAAGCAACGTAAGTGGTTTATTTTTGATGCAGAAGGAAAAACACTTGGACGCTTTGCTTCAGAAATATCTAAAATTTTACGGGGAAAACATAAGCCTGATTATACTCCACATGCCGACACAGGAGATGGCGTTATTATTATTAATGCTGAAAAAATTAAGGTATCAGGCACCAAAGAAGCTCAAAAAAATTATTACTATTACACTGGTTTTATAGGTGGCTTAAGAGAAGTGCCTTTCCAAGTAATGAAAGCTAGAAAACCAGAATATATTTTGGAGCATGCTGTAAAAGGAATGATGCCAAAAACAAAGCTTTCTTCTGCGCAACTTACAAGACTTAGAATATTCAAAGGAGCCGAGCATAATATGCAAGCTCAACAACCTATTCATGTAGCAACTTAAAAAGAGAGGATCAATGGCTGCTAAACAAGATACAATTATTGGTATTGGAAGAAGAAAAACCTCTGTAGCTTCAGTCTATATGAGAAAAGGGAAAGGGGAAATTGTTGTAAATGGAAAACCTTTTGATCAATATTTTCCTTTAGAATTGCAACGCGGTACGATTTGTTCTCCAATGGAAAAAGTGGGAATGGATGGACAATATGATCTTGTTATCACTGTCAGGGGTGGTGGTATCCAAGGACAAATGATTGCAGCTCGTTTAGGCATTTCAAGAGCTCTTGTTAAACAAGATGAAGACAGACGAAAGACTCTAAAAGATTGTGGATTTTTAACAAGAGATCCTCGTAAGAAAGAACGTAAGAAATATGGTAGAGCAAAAGCTCGTAAGAGATTCCAATTCTCCAAACGTTAATATTGTCTTTGTTTTTAATTTTCTTATATAAAGCCTTGGAATAATCCAAGGCTTTTTTCATTTAAGTGGAATAAGAAGTTATGAGCAGATGTTGTTTGCTTCCCTATGAGAAGCTTCGTATATCCATTCTGGTCATCAGTCATATGATGGTCAAGAGCGTCAGCATAATCTGTAGATCCATCAGTATTGTGACATGCATCAAGACAATTGCGCATCATAGCTTTCATCTTATCAGCTGCTCTAGATGGAAAATACACCACCTATTGCTGTGGAAATAAACTCTTCTTCAGAAACAGCAGGAGATGAAACAACGGCGCCCGTAGGAGAAAGTAGATTTGGCGAGAAAGGCGCAGATGATAAACGGCTCATCATTATGGGGGAAGTTATCCCCAGTTGTGGTGTTACACCTCCATCAGTGGCAGATGTCACGGGTTGAAAGCTCCTGTGAATAGGAGGAGGTGTTTGCCTTGCTGGTGGAGTAGAAACTGTAGAAGAAGAAGAAGCCAAACGAGAACCGATATCAGCAGCTAAAGGACTAGCAGGAGTGTTGTGAGGTAGTGTTCCTACGATAGTTGCATTTTCTCGGTTATATGCTCTAAAAGCAAGAGCAATGAGAGTAATAGGAAACAAAACAACAAGGGTGATAAGCTTGATTACATCAAACAGTTTAGAATAAGGAGCGCTATCAGCAGCAACAGAGTGTCTAAACGTGTTGGTAGTCCCAACCTGTATATAATGACGACCTCCTAAGAGATGCACCTCTAGCGCTTCTTCAAAAAAAGATTCTACACAGTATTGTTTTGGATTAAAGATAAGTACATCTGAACAATTAGCCATAACATGCATCCTTTTTAAAAAAAACGATTTAATTTAATAACATTGTACATGTTTATTTATTTTTTCGAACATTTATAGATGGTTTTACAGTGATTTCCGCTAAAAGATTATCATCTTCTCTATGATCAAAAATTTTTTTTTACTATAAAATCTGTACGAAAAAAATCAAAACGCCTTCACAAAGACTCTCTTCTTTTTTGTCTCGGGAAAACACATATTTTCGTAGTGATATGAAATTAAATCTCTATGAAGTTCATAGAGCATAAAAATAACAGTCCTCACAATGCATTATAAGGGTGTTTTTTTAATTAAATTGGCATGGATAATGCTTAACTATTTGTTTCCCAGTCTATTAAATTAGCTGGAATTACTGATAGTTTTGAGGCGCTTTGGTAATAGATGAAGGAGTTGCATTTTTTCAGGAACAAAAAGGTTCATATTAAAGGGATGACCCGTCAGCGATCTTATCTGTCTAATCCGCTCATACTTCATCAGACTGCAAACCTTCCAAAGAGCCGATTGCGGTTGCGCTGCAAACGGCAGCTATTAGTGCAGACGGGTGCAATGCCTGTCATGGAGGTTTGGATAACAGGCACAGCAGATCCAAGTTCTTGCAATCTATCCATTATATTTTTCATTTAAGTAATGAAGAAAGTGTCTAGATGAGATCCCTTCTTTTGTCACCTTTTGAAGCAGTTCATGAGAATAATACTTTCTTCCCTCGGAGTGTACATGTTTTGTAAGCCACTGTTTCATAAAAAGCAGATCATGGTGTTGCATTTTTTTGCTGTAGTCCGGATGATCTTTTTTTAGCTGGTTAAAGAATTGAGCGGCATAAAAGCAACCTAGAGCATACGTTGGGAAGTATCCAACATATCCTGCAGCAAAGTGAATATCTTGTAAGCATCCCTCTTTATCTGTCGGAGGTACAATGCCAAGATACTGTTTCATTTTTTCTCTCCAAATATCGGGTAAATCTTTTGGCTTTAGTGACCCTTCGATAAAACCTTTTTCTATTTCATATCGCAAGATAATGTGCAAACAATAGGTAACTTCATCTGCATGCACTCTGATAAAGGATGGCTCAATTTTATTGACTGCTTGATATAAGGTATCTAAGGAAAGATGTGATAAAGAGGGAAATTCTTGTTTAACAGTAGGGTAAAATCCTTGCCAAAAGTTTTTATTTAAACCAACAAAACACTCCCAAAATTTAGATTGACTCTCATGCATAGCAATGGATAAATATCTTCTGAGTGGGATAGGAAGAGTCGTATTTTCTATGTTTGCTTCATAAAGACCATGACCTGCTTCATGCAAGATGGTGGAAATATTATCTGCAAAGTTAGAAGGATTTATTCGGGTTGTCATCCGAATATCATCCTGGCAAAATCCAAAACAAAAAGGGTGAGAAGAGAGATCTAATCGATAAGCATCTTTGTCATATCCCATTTTAAGGAGCAGTTCATGACTGATTTTTTTTTGTTTCTCCACATCAAAATTACCTTTTAGGCAGTCATCATTGATGTTTTTTCGATTCGCAACAAGATCTTGGATAGGTTGTTTAATTGTTCCAAAAAGTTTATCCAGTTGCTGTACCGTCATCTTTGGTTCATATAGATCGATAAGGGCATCATAAGGATGATCTGTAAATCCAAGACAATCTGCCTTTTTTCTCATCAGATCAAATGTTTTTTCCAGGTAAGGTAAAAAAGCAGCAAAATCATTTTCTTGTTTTGCTTTTGACCAGACATGAGATGACTCGGCTGCCACTTTAGCGATTTCTTCTACCAAAGAAGAGGGGAGTTTAATTTCTTTTTCATAATCTTCAAAGCATCGCAAGACAGCAATTTGTTGATCTTCCGAGAGATCCTTAATGAGTACTTCCTTCGTTTGGAAATCGATCAACTGCTTGAAAATAGAGGATAATTCTTTAGAAGTTAAAAGGTGGTGTTGTAGTTTTGCTATATACTCTTTTTGTGAAGAGCGAAAGGAAATGCCTTTTTTTGGCATATATGTTTCGCTATCCCACATGAGTAAATAGTCTAGAGATTGAAGAAGACGAGCCTCTTCAGAGATTTCCATCAGTCGTTGATATGCTGGGTGCATGTTGTTTGTCCTTTCGTTTTGATAAAGGTGATACAATGTAAGTTGTTAATTGATGTAATATTCCCAAGTCCAAAAACAGAGTCAAAGAGAGCGCAGAAATAGAAAAACTTCCAATGAGGGCGTCTGTTAACCAATGTGCTCCTACTACCATTCTGGGCAGAGAATATAAAAGCGAAAAGAAAAGAGATAGCAGGCCATATTTTTTTCCCATTAAATAGAAAATAATGAGAGTGAAAAAAATTGTTGTTGTCCCATGATCGGATGGGAAACAAGCCTTATGAGTCTCTTTAATTTTTAGCCATGGTATATGATGCGATAACCTGACACTCTTTTCTATTACAAGGGAGGGGCTGAGTCGTCTGATATTAAAAATATCAGGAAGCAAATAGCGATTGATGAAGATGGTTACTAAGGCACAAAAGAGAATAAGGAGAAAGATTTGTACCGACCGGTATGATTTCTCTGATTTTTTAGAAAAAATATAGGCTATGACAAAAAAGAGCATGATAACATCAAATACCCAATCATTAAGGCTATGATTCATTATGGCCCAAAAGGTTTGTGAAAGGAGGGAAGAGGCTATCCAGGAATTAAAGAAAAGATAGCTTGCTGTGTCGATGATATCCCAATAGTGTCTAGAAAAGGGGATAAGCCAAGAGAGATATAAAATGGTAAAAAAAAGAAAAGTAAAACAAATACGAGAGTAGTTTTTTTCAGTCATAAGCAAATC
This sequence comes from Chlamydiales bacterium, assembly GCA_016213235.1. Taxonomy (GTDB): domain Bacteria; phylum Chlamydiota; class Chlamydiia; order Chlamydiales; family JACRBE01; genus JACRBE01. The sequence goes on from JACRBE010000048.1 coordinate 33,016, forward strand.
TTAAGCGTATTCCATAAAATAAAAACAATAATAGAGGAATCAGGTTCAGCGCTAGTATAGGAGTTATAATATTATTTATGGAAAGAATAGCGCAAGCATCCATTAATGTAAAAAAGCAAATATATCCAAAAATAGAAAAAGCAAACACATAATAAAATCTACGTCCTCTAGAGAATTTAATGCAGAAAGGAATCGACATAATAAGTACTAAAAAAGAAACAAATGGCATGATCAGTTTGTAATAAAGATAGGTTTCTATTTCAAGGCGCTCTTCTTTCATGGAATAATTTTTTTTGTATAATGAATAGAGAAGAGTAGTAATGGATTTGTTTTCGCTGCTTAATTTAATAGGAACAGAGGCGCTACTTTGATAATGCATGTTAATAAAATGATGAAGATCAAACGATTCATTTTTGATCAAATGACCATTTTCATCTCTGACAAAATGATCTACAAATTTTCCTGTTGGAGTATCACTGGCAAAAGAGAGTTCTTTAGCATGCCAGATGCTATGGATAGACTCTATCCAGTAAGCATCTATATAGCTTCCATCGCCACTTTGCTGGGAGGAAAAAATCACTTTAGAATTATCGCTGCAAGTTCTAACAATCAGCTTAGAAGATTTGCCTAAAAAAGAGTGTGGTTTTTTTATCAACTGAGTCTCAAATAGATCGATATAATTGCGAGCATTTGGAACAAAAAACTGAAAATTGACCAAATTGATGACCATGCAAATATTGGCGAGCAAAAAGAGAGGGGCGCAAATCTTTTTTATCGAAATACCAGAAGATTGCAGGGCGAGCAGCTCATTGCTTTCATTGAGTAGTGAAAGGGTTCTAATAGAAGCTATTAACAAACTCAAAGGAAGTAAGAAGTCGAGCCTTTTGCTAAAGATAAGAAAGTAGTATAAAAATAGGTTTGCAAAAGAAAGATCATCCATGTTTGCAAATTCCTGCATATGAATGGAATAATCAATCAAAGCATAGAGTAAATAGAGAAAAATAAGACAAGCAGACAATCGCCATAACGTAGAGAGGAAAATGTGCCGAAAATAGAGGTATTTCATGAAATAGCCCCTTTAGAAATAAAATGGTGTCGTTGCAATGTGATGTAAAAATTGAGTATATGAGGAATAACATATAATAAAATGGATATCCCTACATTTGAATGAAAGGACCTGCCTCCTAAAAAACAAATAAAAGAAAAGGTAACAAGCAGCAATAAGACAATCAAGGATCTCTTTGATCTCTCCCTTCCTACTTGCATAGATAAATGAAGCCCTAGCAGAGAAAAAGAAACAATAGAGAGGCTAAGAGAGAGTCGTTTGATGATTTCTATCATCGCTTTGCTATGGGATTTATGGATGTTTTTAGCAAATAGTTCTCCAAGAAGTTGTGAAGAAGAAAACTCAGAAATAGAGGTCTTTTTAGTTAAATTAGAGGTGAGTAACTGGAATAATTTCCCATCGGTAGAAATATGATTTTGATTATCGATGAGTAGATGGTTAAAACCTTCTTTTGCTGCAGGGGAATAAGTAATAAAAGTAATAAAATCACCACCTAAACGATTATTGTTTTCCAGCATCAGTTTTTTTCCAACAATCAGATTAAGAGAAGAGGAGTAATCATCATAAAAAGATAAAATAACATCATGAGCACTTTTGCCAGATTGAATCATATCCATTTGTATATAAGAATCTTTTGTTTTCATTAATCGATTCTTTTTTAGTAGTAGCAATGGGTTTTGATAAATAATCTGCGATAGCATCACTTTAGAAGCGCTCCGAGACCTGGGAGTGAGTTCTGATACAATAATAAAATTAACAAGAGACAATAAAACAGCGGAAAAATAGATAGGAAATAAAATGTGATGAATGCTCATTTGACAGCTTCGCAGGGAGGTCATTTCCTGGGAATAGCAAATTTTTTGCATTAAAAAACAAGAAGAGATAAGAGCCGCAATAGGAATGCAAATAGGTAACATGTTTGGAATCTGATAAACGGTAAATAGGATGATGCAGTAAAGGGAAGTTCCCAGTGTTGCAAATCTTGCAATGTCTTGTGATCGAACAACAAGCATTAACAAGACAAACAAGGAAATGGTCAAAAAGAAGTTTTTAAAAAATATCTTTAAAAGATATCGCCATAGTATGGGCAAGGCATCACCTTTTTCTCTTATATACAGAAGAAAAAAAGTGTATCGCAATCGCAAATTTGATACAATCACCGCATGTTTCAAGAAGCTTTTCAGTTAATTAAAGAGTCTATACCCATGCATGCAAGCGTGATTGTGGGTTTAAGTGGAGCACCAGATTCGACAGCACATTTACTTTGTATAAGAGAGATTGCTAAAGACTACCCACTCCATATTCACGCAGCTCATTTTGACCATGCTTATCGAAAAGAGAGCGGGGACGAGTTACTCCAACTTAAAGAGTTTTGCAACTCATTGCAGATATCCTTTTATAGCGATCGATTAAAAGGGCCGATACCAAGTAGAAATATAGAAGATGTCCTAAGGGAAAAGCGATACCGGTTTTTTGCCAGCATCTATCAAGAAGTAAAAGCAGAAGCTATTTTTTTAGGTCATCATAAAGATGATCAGGTTGAAACAGTATTAAAAAGAATTTTTGAAGGATCTTCACTCCCTCATCTTAAAGGGATGCAATATGAGACCTTTCATTTAAATATGAGAATACTGCGGCCATTTCTTTGTTATACTAAACAAAAGCTGCTTGGGTTCTTACATGCAAGTAGCACTCCTTACTTTATTGATCAATCGAATGAGGATACGAGATTTTTACGCTCACGCCTTAGATTGAAGATGTTACCCTTTATCGAAGAGTGTTTTGGCAAGGATATCACTAATAATATAGTAAAATTATCTGGTAGAGCACAGGAAATAGATGAATATTTGGGTGAACAGATAAAGCAATATACTCCATATTGGCAAAAGGCCACTTTTGGTGGATATATTGACTTTTCTGCTTTTTATCCCTTAAAAAAAGTAGAAATTATCTATTTTTTGCAAAAAGTAGCCTCTTTTTATCAAACAAACTTAGGCATGCAACAGTTAGAAACCATTTATGAACTCCTTAGTAGAAAAGCACTGAATAAAAGTGTCTTATGCTCCCATTTGTCATGGATCGTAGATAGAAATATTCTTTTTTGTATAAAAGAGTTAAATTTTACTTTTAAAAAACTTATACATCCATTAACACCAGTACATTGGAAGGAAATATGGGAAAAAGAGGAGTTTGTCGTTCATCTCCCATCTGATAGTTATGAATGGAAAGTAGTGGATTTGAAAACAATATGTGCTAATGGCTATAAACTTCAAGATTGGTATAGCAACCACAAGGTTCCGATCTTTTTGAGAAAGATCATTCCGGTTGTTGTGAAAGATGATGTTGTGTATCAAGATCTTCTGACGGGAAAACCAATAAATAATAGAAAAATATAGTGGATTTATAAAGAGGAAAATTGAAATAATGGAAACGCCCCAACATTTTTATTTTTATAAAAAATGGTTGTGTTTCTTTTAAATTAATTGTAATAAAAATAGTTATAAACTAATTAAATTAGAGCCTAGTTATTATGAGAAATGACAATAAAACGAATAATGATAATAAAAAAAGTTTTCCAACCGGATTTGTTTTATTACTTTTAGCTGCTGTTTTAGTTGTCCTTACTTTCCAAAATCTTTCGGATACTAAAAAAACAGGGATATCGTTTAGCCATCAGTTAGAGCACCTTGTAAATTTGGACCTTATACAACCAGAGGGCAGTAAGAAGATAGCTTTAAATGATAATCTTGTCACATTTTCTGGAAAATTCAAGGATCAGCTTTCCGAAGATGCAAAAAAACGATATCGTTTCTTATATTTACTAGATAAACAACATGAATTAGTTACGGAAAAAACGAGGTTGACTAACCAACTGAGTACACTCCAACAAGACGTAGTACAATCGGGAGATTGGTTCTTACATTTGAGCTCTATTTCAATACCAGCAGGTGGATATAAAATTGTTGGAAGTTATTACAATACATCCGATCGCTCCAATAATATATCAATAACAGATCTCTCTAATAAAGAAACGCTTAGCATTAAAGAAGTCGAGTCTCTGTATACCAAAGTAGCAAATAACCCCACTGATCAAAATATTCAAAGTCTTGCAAGTGATTTAAAAGGATTAATTCAAAATTTTAGATCGCCCAGCCTTGGTATTGGTAGTGAAAATCTAAAGCAAACATTGCGAGATGCTGAGCAAAAAATAGATGGGTCAGCTAGTTTATCCGTCCAAGAGAAACTAGCAGTATTTAATCAAGTGATCCTTGATATACATAGTGTAATTAATGAACTAAATCAAGTCCAAAACTATGTAAGATTATCTCAGTTGAGAAGTGTTAGATCCTACATGGAGAATATCGAACAATATCAAGCAGTTGCTCAAACACTGGAAACGAATAATGCTGAGTTAGATAAAGCAAGATCTCAAGTAGCAGATGTGGTATGGTTCTTTAATAATAAAGAGCTTTCTACAAAAGCATTAGAAAGAGAAAATCAAGAAACTTATGAACAATGGTTTGCTCAGGCTCAACAACAATGGAATACATTTCCTGATCATCAAGGCGCTACATTTAAAGCTCCTGACCAACCAAGAAATTTGGTGCTAGATAAGAAATTTCAAAGCGAAGAGCCAACTCCTAACTATTTTAGCTATTTCTTTACTCTGTTACCGATTTTCCTTGTGGCTATGCTTTTATACTTTATTTTTTCCAAACAGGTAAAAGGTGTTGGTACCTCTGCCATGAATTTTGGTAAATCACCAGCGCGTTTACTGGTTCAAGGAGCTGATCGCGTCACTTTTAAAGATGTGGCAGGCGTAGATGAAGCAAGAGAAGAATTAGAAGAAATTGTTGATTTTCTAAAAGACCCAACAAGATTTACTGCTCTTGGAGCAAGAATTCCAAGAGGAGTGCTTTGTGTGGGACCTCCAGGAACAGGAAAAACGCTTATTGCAAAAGCAGTAGCTGGTGAGGCTAGCAGACCCTTCTTTTCGATTTCAGGTTCTGATTTTGTCGAGATGTTCGTTGGTGTCGGAGCTTCCAGAATTAGAGATTTATTTGACCAGGCAAAAAAACATGCACCTTGCATTATCTTTATTGACGAGATTGATGCTGTGGGGCGTCATCGAGGAGCAGGTATTGGTGGTGGTCATGATGAAAGAGAACAGACACTGAACCAGTTACTGGTAGAAATGGATGGGATGAATACCAATGAGGGTATTATCCTGATGGCTGCAACAAACCGTCCTGATGTCCTAGATAAAGCTCTTTTAAGACCTGGTCGATTTGATAGAAAAATCGTTCTTGATCTACCTGACGTAAAAGGACGATTTGAAATCTTGAAAGTGCATGCAAAAAAAATAAAATTAGATGGGTCTGTGGATTTAGATATTATTGCAAGGCAAACTCCCGGATGCTCTGGTGCAGATTTAGCGAATATACTCAATGAATCGGCTTTAATTGCTGCTAGAAAAAATAGAAGAGCTGTAACTAAAGAAGATACCCTAGAGGCATCTGATAAGGTGAGATTTGGTAAAGAGCGTAGAAGTATGGAGCTTGGTGTGGAAGAAAAAAAATCCACAGCATTTCATGAGGCTGGTCACGCGGTTGTTGGCCTTATTGTTAAACGCTCTGATCCGGTAGAAAAAGTAACAATTATTCCTAGAGGATTTTCTCTTGGTGCTACACATTTTCTTCCTAAGAAAAACCGCGTGGGTTACTGGAGAAAAGAGTTGCTTGATCAACTTGCTGTATTAATGGGAGGAAGAGCTGCAGAAGAAATATTTCTAGATGATATGTCATCCGGAGCCCAAATGGATATTGCACAGGCTACGAAGCTTGCAAGGGCCATGGTATGTGAATGGGGAATGACAGATAAACTGGGAACGGTAGCTTATGACGAGCGAAGTGAATCTAATCAATATCTCATGCAAGGGTATTCGGAGAAAATGTATTCCGAAGACACAGCAAAAGAAATTGATGTAGAAGTAAAAAAGTTAATCGATAGCGGCTATCAACTTGCTAAGAAAATTATCGCAGAAAACAAAGAGAAAGTAAATCTTATGACAGACATGCTCATGGAGTTTGAAACTCTGGATCGCACGGATGTCGATGAAATTATAGCAGGGACCTTTGATATAGAAGTAAAGAAAAAAAGACTTAAAGATGCACAAGAAGCGCATCGAAAAGTCCCACCTCCACCTCCGTGTGTAAGCGAAGCTAGCGATAAAAAACTTCAAAATGGCTTAGAAGCCACATAACAACTTTAAAAAACTCCTAGCTAGCTTTTTACTAGCTGGGAGTTTTTATTGAGAATCAAGGCAATGGAATCTATCTCACCGACTAATACTTCCTATTATCCTGCAAGTGAGGTATCTTCGATAACAGCAAGAGCCCTCAGAGAAGTTTCAGAAGAAAAAATCACAACATTTCAAGTAGCTATCTTATTTAGAACAACAGATAGAAGGACAGGTGACATATCTTATACGCAAGATATGATTAATGACACATCTGAAAAAGTAGTGCAGTTAGTTACATTTAAAAGACCTCTTGAAACTAATCATTCCCATTGCTGTAACATATCATAATTTTTTTAATTAAAATTTTTTATAGATTTACGCCAATTCTTTTGAATGAGGTGCATCGCTTGATAGAAACCTATCGTTATAAGTTTATTCTCACAGGATCAAGTGCAAGGACTTTAAAACGAAAAGGGACCAATCTTCTTGCGGGACGGGCCCTTTATTATAAAATTTTCCCTCTTACAGCAATAGAACTCGGATCTGATTTTTCTATAGAGGAATCATTAGTTATTATGATTTTAAATATGAAATCTCTTAAAGTATTTCAAATGGATTATCCGATAGCAAAAAGTTATCTTTTTTATGGTGGTAGCGAAAGGCTCTACTTTGATCATATAGAAGTGATCCCTATTATGGATGCCTTGCAAATACTCCCACAGTTGTTACAAGGAAATATGGCTTAAATAAGATGAAATTCTTGTTTGACTCTTGTAATAAAGGCTGTGAAATCATGGAAAAAAGCAGTGTCCATAGTTGGATTGATGGGTTGTTCTAGCATCGCTATTAGCTTTTGATCCCAGATATGGCATAAATCAGAGACCTTTGGAAATCCAAAGGTTCCTGCATTTCCGGCTAGCTTATGAATGATAAATCGTAAAGCTACAATATCTTCTTTATTCCATTGGTTTTTTAATTGATTAAAAAGACGGTCGATTTCCTTGAATTTTTCTGAAAGACCCTGCAAATAAGTCTCTTGAATTTTCTTAAAAGCGTCTTGTGGAATTTCACCTGGCAATTCTTGATTCATTTTAAATAGGCTTTATTTTTTTGTATCAAATACTAGTGTTTCTTTCTATTTTTTTTAATATCCATTGTGGTTTTTATGCTTTTTACTTATAGGTTGGTATAGAGTAATTATCACAAATAAAGCCATGAAAAAAAACATTCTTCTTATCGAAGATGATCTTGATTTAGCACAGTTACTTGTTTTAACACTTACATCAGCTGGCTATACGGTAGCCCATTTTGATAATGGCAAGGATAGTATTAAGTATATTTCTGTCGCAGAAAATATGGCAAATATGTCACTTGTTATTTTAGATCGCATGTTACCTGATATGGATGGAGTAGAAATATTAAAAAAATTACAAGAAAATAAAAAAATCGAGGTTCCAGTACTTATTTTATCTGCTCTATCTGCAGATGAAGATGTGATTCATGGATTGAAACTGGGAGCTATCGATTATATGACAAAGCCATTTAATCTAAAAATTTTAATGGAAAAAATATCATTGCTCATTGCTAAGGCTCATAAATGGCACCCCATCGAGTAGCTTATTTGATCATATTAGTAGAGCTTATAGGACTCATCAGCATCATTGTAATGATTCAAATAAGACGTATCGTCTTATGGTTTTATCAGAAAAAAACAAAGCAAATAACAGATGAGATAGTCAAAGCTATGATGGATAGCATCCAGAATAATACCCATCTGGTAATTAAACATTTCTCTCCTGCTATTTTACTAAAAATAGTGGAAGATTTTGATCAGCGCTTCAAAGGATCAGAGTGGGAAGAGATCAAAAAAGACGCAGTGAAAAGATATTTGATCCCTATTGCAAAAAAATGGGCTTCCAGCCCGTTTTGGAATAGACGCAATGTTGCAGTGCGCTGTTTTATTTTAGCGCCTTCCAAAGAAGAGGAAGCCTTTTTTTTGCATCTTGTGGAAGATCGTCATTTTCTAGTGCAAAGCTACGCTATAATAGGTGTTGCACAGATTGCCAGTGAAGAGGGTGTTATAAAAATTTTAAAAAATATGAATAAGGAGCCTGGATTTTTATTTTATTATTATCGAGATATATTGATCCATGGATCAAAGGAAGTACTCCATATTTTTGTAGAAGAGGCAAAAAAACAACATGAAGATACCTATCGTGCCTGCTTAGACGTTTTAGCTGGAAAGAACCTTGCTATGTCTCTTGATTTTTTAAAGGAAAGTATTCATGACAACAATGATGATGTGCGACTGAAAACATTAAAAGCATTGAATATAAACCCTCTATTGGATATGGAAAAGATTTTATTAACCTGTCTTGATGATTCAAAAGAGGATATTCGAATAGAAGCAATTATAGGAGCAGAGAATTTTGCAACGGATCGCATTGTAAAGAAATTAGAAGAAATATTCATGCATGATGATTCTTTTAATATGCGTATGGAGTCTGCAAAAGGATTAAAAAAAATAGGGGAAAGGGGAGTGTCATTCTTACAAAAGTGTAGTAAGCACCAGGATAAAACAACATACGAAATAGCGCAATATGCCTTATCATTTGAATAGCATATTCGATGTCACTTTTTATATTATCGGATTTTTTAAATATCTCAGTTTTACGTTTATTTGGTATTTTGTGGTAATCAATGCCATTTATACCATCTTATTGCTTTTGGGAATTTACCAACTTTTTCATCGCTATAAAGAATTGAAAATAGAATCGTTCACCAGTATTTTACAATCGAATTCATTGCCGGAAATCACCTTTATTATTCCGGCATATAATGAAGAAGCTGCCGTTTTAACGACTATTCAAAATCTGATAGACCTTTCTTATCGGCATAAGCAACTGATTGTAGTCAATGATGGCTCCACCGATCATACATTGGAAAAATTAAAACAATCACTCGACCTTATTGAAATTCCTACGTCTTATGAAAAAAAAATCTCTACCAAGAAAATTTTGGGGATATATAGAAGTAAACTACATCCGGAGATATATCTGATTGATAAAGAAAACGGAAGAAAATTTGATGCCATTAATGCAGGTATTAATTTTTGCAAAGATCCCTATTTTATTGTAGTGGATGCAGACACCTATATAGATGACCATTGCTTTAATTCATTAATCAGGCCTATTTTATCTCATCCAAATGCCGTGGCAATTGGCTCTACCGTAAGAATAAAAAATGGGTGCGCACTGGAATATAACAGAGTAGCAACAGAGGGATTCCCTTATAATTTTATTTGTCTGATGCAGGGAATGGAGTATCTTCGCTCTTTCTTGATGAGGCAAGGATGGAATACGTTTAAAGGACACTGCGTTATTGCAGGAGCTTTTTCCATTTTCCCCAGTAACCTTATCAAAGAGGTAGGGGGATTTTGTGATACGGTAGCAGAAGATATGGAAATTGTTATTCGCCTGCAACGATTAATGAAGCAAAAGAAAATAAAATATGATCTTTTTTATCTTCCCGATCCGGTGGCCTGGACGGAAGGTCCTAATAATTTTTCTACTCTTGGTAAGCAAAGAACAAGGTGGCAGACAGGAGAACTGGAAAGTATATGGTATCATAAAGGGTTACTTTTCAATCCAAGATATGGTTTTTTTGGTCTTTTTATCCTCCCATTTATTTTAATTGCTGAAGTCTTTGAACCCATCATTGAAATGCTTGGATTCGTAACTGTTTTTACAGGGTGGTGGTTTGGTTTTTTAGATGTCCAACTTTTGATTTTTCTATTTGTCATTAGTCTTGGCTATTCTACCATGTTTACGGTAACTTGTCTTTGTATGGAGGAATTAAGCTATCATAGTTATCCTACGTTTAAAAACCTCCTATTATGGCTATTTTATAGTTTTGTTGAAAATATCGGTTACCGCCAGTTTACCATTTTTTGGCGCATAAGAGCATTTGTTATGTTTATCAAACGATGGAATATTATAAAAAAAAACAATAGTTATATTCATCAAATCATCAAAGATTGTTACAAGAAAACATTGCAAATTTTGCCAAAAACAAGATAAACCCTATCAGGAAAAGCACCTTGCAATATGTTGAAACAGTTCGTGGTTTTTCATCTTCTTTGGAAAAGATCGTTCATTGCTATAAATAGTGCCATAAGGAATATGTTTTCCTGTTCTTTGTACAATGGGTTTAAATAAATCAAAAAACCTAACTTGTTGATTGTTAATGTGAAGTGTCGATTCCTTTGGAATGCAATCCGTAAAGCAGATGCGATAAAACAGTTTTTTTGGATCCTCTTTATATTGTTCTATCAAAAAGAGTTTTTGGTTGGCGATTGTTGCATGCTCCAGTATTGATTTTGCCACTAAACACTCTTTTTCAGAACTAAAATGGATATGAGCATCATGAGTCATTAATTCTTCTACTTTAGAAAAGGTAATGCCAACTGTTTTTAAAAAGTTAGATTGGTTGATTTGCCGATATAATATCCAGGGCTCTTCTTCATTAGTATTTTTTTGTGATAAGGCATTTGTTACGATTAAAATATCTTTTTCTCCTAAAGCAGAAAATATCGTCCCGAATACTTTGTCTAAATACTTCAATCCATAGGCAAGTGGTTGTTGATCACTATAGTTATCATTTGTCCAATGATGATGTTGTAAATGAGCAAGGCTATTTAAAAAAATCAGGGAAAAATCAGGATTGTATTGTTTATAATAATTTAAAAATAGCAGGGTAGAAATATAATCAAAAAAAGAGATAAAAACAAAGTGTTTGCCTCTGTATTTTATGGCATGATACATAAGAGAGGGTAGCTCTTTTAATAGGCTTTTAATCAAATGGTGGGAAGAGAAAAATGAAAGCAGTAATTTTATCTTCTTCAAGAAAATCGTAGCAGATTTCTGTAGATAATTTTTAGATGCATAGCGAAGGAGATCCAGTAAAGCGTTCAACTCGCTCGGGTAGGCGATTTCCGATGCTGTCCATGGATCTGGCAGAAAAAAAAGGGTATCTTTACATGCATTGCGGCTTGCGTTCATTGCGCCCCAAATTCCACTGGTAATTCCTCTTTGACCAAGATATTCCCAAAGTTGCGGTGTTTGTAAATGAGGAGTATCTCCTAAATGTTTAATACCATGCTCAGCGGATGGTTTGCCGGTATGAACAGATACCCATTGCACCCATGGCTCTAAAAAATCACTTTCATAGGTATCATCTGTTGTTGTGATGTACTCACAAAGAGACAGCATTTTCTGTATGTTTTTTAAATGAAAATGTTTTGCCCCATTTTCAAGTAATTTGGCATTAAATTCGTTTAATTCAACTAATAAAACTTTTTTATGCACTGTCATAGCAATTATTTCTTTTTGTTATGGAATATATGGAAAAATAAAACTTTTAAAATCTTGCCTGAATCTCTTAAAACGGAAAAATGGGAAAATTTGTTTTTTTCAATATAGATGGTTGGTATAGGGTAAGAGACTATTTTTCTTTTTTGCTGCAGAGCAAGCAATAGGCATCTCATCTCCATTTCGTAGTGTCCACCAACAATTTCTTGGATAATTGTTTTTACAAAATCATAGCTAAATGCTCTCATACCGGATTGAGTGTCTTTGGGAGCTTTAAAATAAACACAACGCAACAGAAAGGTGATAATGCTATTTGCTATCTTACTTTTGTAAGGCATACTAAGAAACGATCGTTCACCAATGACTAGATCATGATGATGAAAAATAGGGTTAATAAGCCCTGGGATATCACAGGGCCTATGTTGTCCATCAGAATCTATTGTAACGAGCGCTATAAAGGAAAAGTGGTCGATTGCATAGCGAAATCCCTCGATCAAGGCAAAACCTTTGCCCTTATTTTTATGAAAAGAAACTACAGATATTTTCTTTGGATATTCCAGTAATAAAGCGTGTAGAACTTTATCTGTGCTATCTGTAGAACCATCATTCACAGCGATAATATGATCGGTAAATTGTAATAAGTCTACAATAACACTCTTGCAAAAATTAGCAACATTATAACAGGGGATAATAGTTAGAGTTTGTACTTTTAATAAGGGAGTTAAAGTCATGTTACCTATTTGCGTTATCGGTTAAAATTGCCACTGCAAGGATCCTTTTACGTTCCAGTCTCGGTAGGGCAGAGTATTGCGAAAATAATTA
>JACRBE010000049.1 GCA_016213235.1 Chlamydiales bacterium
AGAAAGAGGATTTGAAGGGAAAATTCTTGCTGCCAGATATTGTAGAGAGCATAAAGTGCCCTATTTTGGACTATGCCTTGGTATGCAAGTGCTTGTTGTAGAATATGCGCGCAATGTTCTTGGTCTTGAAGGCGCTAATTCCACCGAGATGAACCCTGAAACCAAACACCCCGTTATTTGTCTTTTAGAAGAGCAAAAACAAATCACCAGGAAAGGTGGTACGATGAGACTGGGAGCGTTCGAGTGTATTATAGCTAAAAATACAAAAGCTTTTGAGGCATATAAAACAACAAAGATATCAGAGCGACATCGCCATCGATTAGAATTCAATCATCAATATAAAGAGCAAATGACAGAGAAGGGACTCCTCATTTCCGGACTCGAACAAGAACAAGACCTTTGTGAAATTGCTGAAATAGCAAGCCATCCTTGGATGCTAGGAGTGCAATTTCATCCAGAGTTTAAGTCTAAGCCAACTGCTCCCCATCCCCTATTTTTAGCTTTTATTCAAGCTGCAATCCACCACAAAAAGAACTAACATGCGTATCATGAGTATTGATTATGGAAGGAAGAGGATTGGCGTTGCTATATCAGATCATTTAAAGATTTTAGCTTCTCCTCTTACTACGATAGAAGCAAAAAAAACAATGGAAGAGACGGTTCTGTTTTTTATTAAAGAAATTAAAGAGATCAAAGAAACGGAGAAGATCATTATTGGATTACCATTAAATATGAATGGATCGGAAAGCGAAATGTCTAAAGAGGTAAAAGAGTTTGGTAAATTATTAGAAACTCATGCGAAAATTCCAGTAGATTTTTTTGATGAGCGTCTATCCTCCAAAGGAGTAGATCTGTTATTAAGGGATCAGCAATTAAATAGAAAAGAAAGAACAAAAAAACTAGACACAGCAGCCGCTTCTTTAATGTTGCAAACCTACTTGCATTTGCATTTCTCCTAGACCAAAAAAGACCAATTGAGGATATTAACGAGTTAGTTATGATTATTTTCCAAGGTTTTTATGGACTTAAAACAACATCCTTTTGAAGAAGCTGGTCAATCTAGAAGGAGTATTCAACCGTGTATACTCATTATTTTCGGTGCAACAGGTGATTTAACCTCTCGAAAATTAATGCCTGCTCTTTACAATCTAAAAAGAGAGGGTCAATTACCTTCCAATTTTGCCTGCGTTGGATTTGCAAGAAGGGAAAAAACAAGTGAAGATTTTCGAAAAGAAATGAAATCGGATATTAATACGCATTCTCGTGTTAAGCCAATAGAGGAAGAGCTCTGGAAAGGTTTTCAAAACCAACTTTTCTATCACCAGTCTGAATTTGATGATCCACAAGGATATGACGCACTCAAAAAGTTACTAGATGACTTAGACAAAAAACTGGGGACCAAAGGCAATCGAGTCTTTTACCTCTCTACACAACCAAGCTATTTCCCTGCTATCATTAAAAACCTCAATCAAAGCGGTCTTATTTATAAAGAGAGTGAAGATCGTTTTTTTTCCCGTGTTATTATTGAAAAACCGTTTGGGCATGATTTAGATTCTGCTATTGCGCTGCAACAAGAGCTTATGAATCACTTAAGTGAGAAACAGCTTTATCGTATAGACCATTACCTTGGCAAGGAAACAGTACAAAACCTACTAGTATTTAGATTTGCAAATTCGCTGTTTGAAAACCTATGGAACAATCGATATATCGACCATATTCAAATTACAGTGGGAGAAGACATTGGTATAGGGTCTCGTGGTAGATTTTGGGAAGAAGCCGGTATGCTTAGAGACATCATACAAAACCATATGATGCAACTGCTAAGCCTTGTTACCATGGAACCTCCCTCTCATTTAAGTGCAGACTCTATTCGTGATGAAAAAGTAAAAGTACTAGAGTGCATTGACCCTTTTTCTCAACAAACATTTCATGAGCGAGCAGTAAGAGGTCAATATGGCAGGGGATTTATTAATACAGAACCTGTAAAGGGGTACCGAGAAGAAGAGAATGTAAGTCCAACATCTAGTGTAGAGACCTATGTTGCTTTAAAATTGTTCATTCACAACTGGAGATGGGAGGGGGTTCCTTTTTACCTAAGAGGGGCAAAAAGGTTGCCTAAAAGAGCTACAGAAATAGCTGTCATATTTAAGGACACCCCAGGAGTGTTATTTCAGTCGAACAATCGCAAGTTGAATCACAATGTTCTTACGATTCGCATCCAACCAAATGAGGGTATTGCTTTAAAGATTAATTCTAAAGTACCAGGCCCCTCTAGTCCTATCCAACCTGTAATGATGGATTTTCGCTATGGTGCTTTCTTTGGCCTTACACCGCCTGATGCTTATGAGCGACTGATTTGTGATTGCATGTATGGAGATAACACGCTCTTTGCAAGAGAAGATGAAGTAATGCACTCTTGGAGAGTGCTCTCTCCTCTTGTTCACTATTGGGGATCGACACCTGCCACCAATTTCCCCAATTATGCAGCCGGTAGTTGGGGTCCTAAAGAAGCAGATGATATGCTTGCAAAAGACAATCGACATTGGAGATTAATATGAGCGAAAAAGTAACCGTTCCACCTATTCAAATTGAATCTGCTCTTGCAAGGATTTGGGACGACTTGCAAGGAAAAAATAAAATGAGAGCCTGTTTATTTAATATGGTGATTTACACCAAAAAAAATAAACGAGATGGTTATTTGCAACAGGTTGCAGAAAAAGTAATCCAAAAATTTCCTTCCAGGATCATCTTTGTGTCAGAAGATGAACACGCTAAAGAAAAACTACTTTGCTCTGTATCTGTTCTTACCGCTAATGAAGGCGACTCTACTATCTTTTGTGACTTGATTGAATTTGAGGTAAGCACAGACAACCGAAAAAGAGTGCCTTTTGCTATTTTACCTCATTTATTACCGGATTTGCCTATTTATTTAGTATGGGGTGATGACCCAACAAAAGAAGATCCCCTTTCCTTTAATCTAGAACAATTTGCAACAAGAACGATATTCGACTCAGAAACAGCAGAGTTTTTAATGCCATATGCAAAAGCAATTTTTAAGCATTTGCAACACACAAAAAAAGATGTTGCCGATCTAAATTGGGCTCGCATTGAAAGCTGGAGGAATCTTTTTGCCTCTGTTTTTTATTCTAAAGAAAAACTAGAAGCCTTGAATAAAGCGAAAAAGATAGAAATATCTTATAACGCAATTGAATCTTCTTATCTATCTCATACTAAAACGCAATCGATTTTTTTATCCTGCTGGCTTGCAGCTCAACTTGGATGGAAATGCATACGTGCTATGCAAGATAATCAAGGACTTACCTTGCATTTTACCACCAAATCTTCTGAAATTCCTTTTTATGTAAAAGAAACAAAAGTAGAAAAAGTCAAACCGGGTCGTATTGTTACTCTGGAAATTTTTTATAATGACGATGATAAATTAGTATTTAGAAGAAATTTGGATCACCCACACCATATTATCATAGAATCTTGTCACAAAGATGTTTGTGAACTTTCTGCCCAGCAAATTTTTGAAAAAGAAGTATCAGGTCAATCCCTTGTAAATGAAATATGCCATGAAGGTACTAGCCAGCATTACCTAAATATGCTATCTCTAATTTCAGAGATACCAAAAGGAAATATTTAATAGGATTAGCTATGAAATCTAGTAACTATTCATCGAATCATGGTCATTTTGCCATCTTGGGATTAACTGATGATCAGAAGTTTATTCCCCTGCCTAAACCAAAAATTTCGATTAAAATCGATCATCGAAGAGTATTAGAAGTACCCGGTGATCATAACGAAACAATCAGCTATGCAACCCATCTGTTTATCCAAATTGCGCAAAATGCCATTAAAGAAAGAGGCAAGTTTTTTGTTGCTTTATCTGGAGGCTCTACTCCAAAAGAAATTTACTCTCATTTAACAACGGATAAATATAAAAGGTTCATTGACTGGAAAAAGGTATACCTATTTTGGTCTGATGAACGAGCTGTTGAACCAACACATCCAGATAGCAATTACAAAATGGCAATGGACTGCGGATTTAAACATGTTGGTATTCCTGCTAACCAAATTTTTCGCATGGAAGCAGAGTCCGATATCGATCAACACTCTTTAATGTATCAAGAATGTATTGGAAGCACCCTGCAAGGATCCGTATTTGATCTAATTATGTTAGGGGTTGGGGAAGATGGTCACACGGCATCTTTATTTCCTGCAACAGAGGCCTTAGATCAAAAAAGTCGACATGTTGTTGCAAATTATGTTCCTCAACAACAAGCATGGCGCATGACCATGACAATACCTTTTATTAATCAAGCAGATAACGTTATTGTTTATGCAATTGGTGAAAAGAAAAAAGATATCATCAAAAAAGTTCTTTTAGCAGAGAAAACACCTGAACCACTTCCTGCAGAAAGAATTGGGTCTTCTTCTCATCCGGCTTTGTGGCTTGCAGATGATAAAGCAGCGCAAGCAGTACTAAAAGCTTTAAAGAAATAATCTCAAACGAGATTATTTCTTTACCGTGACAGATAAAATCTTTTGCGTTTCAACAGGCTTGTCCATCCGATCTGTCTTCGTTGTTTCTATTTTTTGGATCACATCGTAGCCCTTTGTGACTTCACCAAAAATAGTATGGTTCATATTCAACCATGGCGTGGAAGCTGTTGTTATGAAAAATTGCGATCCATTTGTATTAGGGCCGCTATTTGCCATCGCCAGGAGTCCTGGTTTATCAAATTTTACATCAGCTCGGAGCTCATCTTCAAATGATTTACCCCAAATAGAGCTACCACCTCTTCCTGTTCCTGTTGGGTCACCACATTGTACCATAAAGCCTTTGATCACTCGATGAAAGATAATACCATCATAGTATTTTTTTTCAGCAAGCTTCATAAAATTTTCACATGCTTTTGGAGCAATATGGGGTCTTAATGTAATTTCAAATGTGCCTTGTGTTGTTTTAACTTCTAAAACAGGTGCAACTTGCATAGAGTATCCTTGTGTTAAAATAAAAAGAAATTGTAATGGTAGAAGTAATTTAAAAGCTATTTTCAAGAGAAAACTCCGGTTAATTTTTTCACCAGAGTTTATCATTTAAGGAAAATCTGATAAATTAATTTTTCTCTGTTTTGATAACAGATAAGAATTGTTGATCTGATGAGCGGGATGTGAGAACTTGGAAGAAGATCTGAAATCATCGGATAGATCTTGATCTGACTCAGATGCCTCTTGTTCAACAAAACCTGGTTCAGATTCATATTTTATGTATTGAAGTATTTTTTATGCATATTTATAAGACAAAGAAAAAGGGTTAAAAATCATGATAATAACACCAGGGAAAGACCCTGCTCAAAATTTTCTTTCCGAGCCAAAAGGTATTGAGTATTTTTTTCATCCAAGAAGTGTCGCTATCATTGGGGCTACAGAAAAGCCAAATAGTGTTGGCAAAACAATACTACACAATCTAATTTCCACCTCTTTTCAAGGAAACATTTACCCTGTAAATCCAAAATATGAGACCCTGTTTAAATTAAAAACTTACCCCTCTATCGCCTCTTGTCCAGTAGTAGACCTTGCTATTATTGTGACACCTGCAAAAACAGTGCCCGATCTAGTAAAGGATTGCGTAGATCATGGGGTAAAGGCCATTATTATTATCTCTGCAGGCTTTAAAGAACTTGGGAAAGATGGATTTGAATTAGAACAAAAACTTCTTTCTCATATCCAAAACACAGATACACGCATTATTGGACCAAACTGCCTTGGAGTGATGAATCCTATAAGTGGTCTTAATGCAACATTTGCAGCAGATATGGCGCTAGGAGGGTCTATTGCATTTATCAGCCAATCCGGCGCTATGTGCACCGCTGTTTTAGATTGGAGTTTGCAGGAAAAAGTGGGATTTAGCGCATTTGTATCTGTCGGCTCCATGTCTGATGTAAACTTTGGTGATTTGATCGAATATTTTGGAAAAGACCCACAGACTTCCAGTATTCTTATTTATATGGAAACAGTAGGAGATGCCAGAGCGTTTTTGTCTGCTGCAAGAAAAGTATCTTTAACCAAACCTATTATTTTGATTAAACCTGGGAAAACCGACGCTGCTGCAAAGGCTGCCGCTTCTCATACCGGCTCACTTGCCGGTAGCGACGAGGTATTACAAGCAGCTGTTTCCAGAGTTGGAATACTGCGAGTAGACACCATCTCACAGCTATTTGATATAGCGGCGGTACTTGCAAAACAACCAATGCCAAAAGGACCTCATCTAACTATTATTACCAATGCAGGAGGGCCATCTGTTTTAGCAACAGACAAGGCTGTTTCCATGGGACTTGCCATGACGGCGCTATCTCAAGAAACAATTAATCAACTATCTTCTTTTCTGCCACCTGCCTGGAGCCATGCCAATCCTATAGATATCCTTGGAGATGCAGGGGCAGATACTTATGCCAAAGCAATTGATATTATCGCTAAAGATGACTCCAGCGATGGTATACTGGTTATATTAACGCCTCAAGACATGACAGATCCAACTGCCACTGCTAAAGCTATTACCCCTTATGCGACGATGAATAAACCTATTTTAGCTAGTTGGATGGGAGGACAAGTTGTTGCAGAGGGATTTGGTATATTAAATGAATCTGGCATACCCTGCTTTCCCTATCCTGATCAGGGAGCAGAAATCTTTGCGATGATGTATCAGCATGCAGAAGAACTAAAAGCTATTTATGAAACACCTGTTGCAAGACCTGTGCCAAAACACAGCATAAATATTGCGGGGATCTTTGAGAGAGCATATACCGAAAATCGCCTTCTTTTAACAGAACTCGAATCAAAACAGGTACTAGAGGCTTACGGCATCCCTACTGTGAAGACTATACTAGCTACTACTTTACAAGAATCTACACTTGCTGCAGAAAAAATAGGGTTCCCTGTTGTGGTAAAACTCCACTCAGAAACAATCACTCACAAAAGCGATGTTGGTGGAGTAAAATTAAACATTAGGACAAAACAAGGCGTATTAGAGGCCTTTGACGAGATAAAAAGCAACATTACTAAGCTGCATGGCGCAAGTCACTTTCAAGGTGTGACGATACAGCAAATGATCTCGTTGCAAGGCTATGAACTTATTTTAGGTAGCAAAGTAGATGCGCAATTTGGTCCTATTGTGTTATTTGGAACAGGAGGAGAGCTCGTCGAAGTATTTAAAGATAGAGCAATTGGCTTGCCACCACTAAATTCCACACTGGCAAAGCAGCTCATGCAACAAACAAAAATCTATGAGGCTTTAAAAGGTGTTCGTGGGCGCAAAGCTGTTAATATGGAGATGCTACAAGAAATATTAATTCAGTTCTCTTTGCTTATTTCAGAGCAGCAACTCATTGCAGAGTGTGATATCAACCCCCTTTTAGTTTCAGAAAACAGTATCATCGCACTTGATGCACGAATTGTACTTCATCATAAGGGAGACATCATACCAAAGCTTGCTATTAGACCATATCCGGAGCTCCATACAGAAATAAAGAAATTGAAAGACGGGACAAATATCACAGTAAGAGCCATCAAGCCAGAAGATGAGATTGCCATCAAAGAGTTTCACCGCCTACTGTCTAAAGAGAGCGTTTATCAAAACTATCTAGAATTCCTTTCTCTTGATGAAAGGATTGCTCATCGACGCCTGATACAAATATGCGCCATTGACTATGATAGAGACATTCGTATGATCGCAGAAAACAGTGAAAAACAAATTATCGGGGTATCTTCACTCACTCGCATTCCTAATCGAAAGGAAGGAGACATGAGGCTCATCATACTTGACACCATGCATGGCAAAGGACTTGGCAATATCTTGCTCGACAAGTTAATAGACGTTGCTAAAAAAGAGAGGTTTGAAAAGATCAGAGGTAGAGTCTTAAACGAAAACAACGCCTTAATCCACATGCTAACAAAACGAAATTTCATCCTGGAACAAGAGGGTGATTTTTACAGATTGGAACTAATACTGAAAAAATAGCTTGGTACTACCTGGGTTATTGAAATAAATAGGGAGCTTTTTTGTTTTAGAACGTCAATAAGCTGCTCATGACATCTTCTACGTTATCTGAACTACCCACATTCCAAGTTTTTAAAATAAATAATATATACATTTATCATACACAACATAACAATATGTCGGTTTTTTATCTTTTTTCCGACATATCTTCTTGATATGTTGACAGATTCAACATATTACGATAACATGTTGATATTTTCAGGAATATTCAACATATGACGATATTTAATCCAGAGAAACCGTTCAACGAACTCCCCCTGCTTCCTCCAGATGTGAACCTTGAAACACCTCGTATTCTTAAGGCCTGTATTGAGGCAAACAGGGAACTTGGCAAGTTAAAGATAGCAGAAAGACTCATTCCCAATCAAACCGTATTGATTAATAGCATACCTCTCTTGGAATCACAAGCAAGCTCTGCGATTGAAAATATTGTAACAACGACGGATGAACTTTTTGAATATGCTCAAAGCTATTCTTCTCTAATGAATTCTGCAACCAAAGAGACTCTTCTATATCGACAAGCCCTTTATCAGGGTTATCAGTCGATTAAAAAGCGTCCTTTAACTATTGCAACCATCTGCGAGATCTGCACAACAATTCGAGCAATCCATACAGAAGTGAGAAAGCTCCCCGGTACCACGCTGATGAACGATTTATCACGAAAAAAAAACTACACACCTCCAGAAGGAGAGGGGCTGCTACGGCAGCTCTTAACCAATTGGCAAAACTATCTTCATCAAAAAGATGGTGTTGATCCTCTTATTAAACTCGCTATTCAACACTATCAGTTTGAGGCTATACATCCGTTTGCAGATGGGAATGGAAGGACAGGACGTATCATCAATTTATTGTATTTGATTGAGCAAGGATTGTTAGATACACCTATTCTTTACTTAAGCGGCTACATTATTGAACATAAGGCCCAATATTATGAGAAACTATTAAAAGTTTCTTCAGAAGGGGCATGGGATGAGTGGGTAGTTTACTTTTTGGCAGCAGTTTGTGAAACATCAAAATGGACAATGGCAAAAATTTTAGCAATCCAAGATCTGATAAAGGAATCTCGAGTCTTTATCAAAGACAAAGCTCCTTCTATTTATAATAAAGAGTTTGTTGAATTGCTCTTCATTCAACCCTATATACGAATTTCCAATTTAGTTGAAATGCATCTTGTAGGAAGGGATACAGCCTCCAAGCATCTCAAAATCTTATGTGAAATCGGATTTTTAGAAGAAGTGAAAAGAGGAAGGGAAAAACTCTTTATTAACCACCAATTCCTCAATTTGCTCAAGCAAAAATGAATGTAGGATTTTCTTGACTCACTCTCATTCCTAATCAAAAAAAAATGATTTTTATAGAT
The DNA here is from genome assembly GCA_016213235.1 of Chlamydiales bacterium. Taxonomy (GTDB): domain Bacteria; phylum Chlamydiota; class Chlamydiia; order Chlamydiales; family JACRBE01; genus JACRBE01. The sequence continues at coordinate 9,423 of JACRBE010000049.1, forward strand.
TAAAACTAATACTGAAAAAACAGCCCGGCACTACCCGGGCTATCATTGTTATTGGAATAGATAAGGAACTTTTTGTTTTAGCGCATCAACAAGCTGCTCCATGGTATCTTCTATGTTATCTGAACTATCCACTGCAACATCTGCATGGATGGGTTCTTCAAATGGGTCGCTAATACCTGTAAACTGGGGAATTTTCCCCTCTCTTGCTGCCTTATAAAGGCCTTTTACATCACGTGATTCACACACTTCAAGTGGTGTTTTTACATATACTTCCACATATTTTCCAACACTGGAAATAAGCTCCCGGTTAGCCATTCTATCTTCTTCATAAGGAGCGATATTAGCGCACAGGCATACGCCACCGGCTTCTGCTATTAATGAAGCAATAAACCCGATACGACGCACATTAATGGAACGATCTTTTTTAGAAAAACCAAGCTCACTAGCTAAATATTTTCTAATAACATCGCCATCTAACATGACTACAGGAGCATCTTGTGTAGATTTTAAATACTCTTTTAATGCTTGAGCAAGCGTAGATTTACCAGATCCTGATAATCCTACAAAATAAATACAAGTTCCTTTTCTGTTTCTAAATTCTTTTTGCAATACATCTAGTACATCCGGATAAGAAAACCAGGTTGGTATAGGCTCTCCCACGGTTAGTTTTCTTCTAAATTCTGTACCGGAAATTTGTCCTATGTCCTCTTTATTTGTTATCTCTGTAATAGGAACATAAGTTTCTTTGACTTTATCATATACAATTTCAACAGATGGGATGATTTCGACACCGATTTCTTCTTTATATTTTTCTAGTAATCGATGTGCATCATAAGGACCAAAAAAAGTCTCTCCATTTTTCTTTTTAACGGAAGGGCCTGCATGATCTCTTCCTATAATAAAATGGGTACATCCATAATTTTTTCTAATAAGAGCATGCCAAAGAGCTTCTCTTGGCCCTGCCATTCTCATAGAAAGGGGTAACAAGGATAAAAATACAGAATCTTCCGGATAATATTTTAATAGTTTTTGATAACACTTTACTCTTGTCCAGTAAGAGACATCATCTGGTTGTGTTGTTCCAACAACAGGATGGAGAAGTAACTTAGCATCTTCTCCAGCGAGATTCATACAATGATGAGTCAACTCCACATGACTGCGATGAAGAGGATTTCTTGTTTGAAAGCCAACGATCTTCTTCCATCCATGTTCTTTAAAGTAGTCTTTACATTCCTGTGGAGTAAACCGAATGGATGAAAAGTCAAAATGATGAGGAAGGGATATTTTTCGAAGTTTTCCACCAAGATAGCAACTATTTGTTCTTTTTAAGACGTTTTTGATCATAGGATGATTATCATCGATACATCCGTAAATAGCCATGCACTCTTTTTCTACATCTGGAGTATACATCTCCTCTATATCAAAAATAGCAATGGGATAGCTTTGATCATCTAAAAGGGTGATATGCCCTCCAGCAAACATTTTTTCTGCTTTACTCTTTTCCATTGGGAAAACAATAGGAATAGGCCAAATAGATCCATTTTCTAATCTCATGTTGTCAAGGACGCTATGATAATCCTTTTCATTTAAGAACCCTTCCAGTGGGGCAAATCCCCCATTCAGTAAAAGCTCTACGTCACAAAGCAATTCTCTTTCGACAGCTACTTGTGGGTAGTTTTTTGATTCACTCATCCAATCGGATGCAAAGCATATAGAACACATGCTTACAATCATTAACAACCATGCTTTCATTATTTTACTCCTGTTTTTTATATTTTTTTCAAAGCTTGATCAAAATGAAGCGAATATGCGAATTTAAAACAAAAAAAGCAATTATTTTAATGAAAACTTTTATCTACAAAACAATTGTTAATGCTTCCAAAGAGGAGGTAGTACAATACTTTTCTACAACAGCCTCTGAAACAAGACTTATTCCACCTTGGTATAAAAGAAAACGTGTTGTTTACAAACAAAGTGCACTGGTTGCACATCTCTTAAACAGTTGTTTTTTTCATATGAATACTCACACGCAAGAGCTGCATTCTATCGACACCTCTACTACAGAAGTGATAGATTGTATTAAATATAGCTGCAGCTTGTTAGAAAAGTATTTTCTTAGACAATTAAATCGTTTTTTTTCTTATAGAAAAACAATATTGCAAAACGATCTATTGCATATGAAACGATTTAATAAAAGGCCATTGACAATTTTGATGTCCGGCTCTAGTGGTTTTATTGGCTATTACCTCAAAGAGTTTTTTCATCTGTGCGGTTATGACACCTATGAACTAACAAGAAAAAAATCAGACACTCCTCATTTCATCCACTGGGATGTAGACAAACAATTCATAGAAGAAGAAAAACTAAAACCTTTTGATGTGGTTATTCATTTAAGCGGAGAAAACATCGTGGGGTATTGGACGAAAAAAAAGAAGACTGCCATTTACAATAGTCGCATCAATTCCACTCGCTTTCTAGCTGAAAGCCTTAAAAAAAATCAGATCACTCCCCTCTTATGTATTTGCGCCTCTGCTGATGGTCTTTATGGATTTGATAATCATTTTATCAATGCAGAAAATGGACCTACCGGATCTGATTTTCTAGCTAACGTGTGTAAAGATTGGGAAAAATCCTCTTTGCAATTTAAAACAAAGCGGCTTGTTAACTCCAGGTTTTCCATGGTGCTTAGCCCAAAAGGAGGAGCATTGAAACGGTTGATCTCCCTCTTTAAATGTTTTCTTGGGGCTATTTTAGGTAGTGGTAAGCAGCACGTTTCCTGGATTTATATCGATGATCTTGTCTATCAGATACACCATATGATCTACAATGACTCTTTAACCGGAGGTGTTAACATATGCACCCCATCGTTTGTTACCAATCGACAGTTTTCTCTATCACTTGCAAAAGCGCTTCATCGTCCTTTATTATTTCGTATACCAGCTTTTGTTTTAACTCTCTTAATGGGTGATATGGCCAAATCATTGTTTCTTTGTGATAAAAAAATCATACCGGAAAAACTAATCAAACACGGAGCAATCTTTAGTCATCCAGACCTTGAGCGTTGTCTGTTTTTTGCCTTAGGAAAAGAAAATATTGACGATATGCAGAAAAAGAGCGATGTTTGAACTTAAACGAGGTGTTTTATGAGGCTACTTACTTTTCGTGAGTTGATCTTGCAACGGGTGCTAAACGTTATATTATTTTATCTTGGATGGGTCTATATCGTATTATCTGCAGCGCATGGTAGATCGACTCAAGGCATCATTGGAGCTGTTTGTATCATCATCTTCAATATTATCATCAGTAAGAGTTGGGTCAAAGAGTTGCTTCTTACGATCCTTATTTGCATGATAGGCCTTATTGTAGATTCTATTTTTTCCTCCACCAAGATGCTCTCTTACGCCTCGCCAAATCCCTTTTCTACTCTAGTAGCTCCTCTTTGGATTGTTGCACTATATGGTATTTTTGCCACCACCATCAACCACTCTCTTTATTGGGTAAAACATCAACCTATTATCTGTATGATTGTTGGGGCAATTGGAGGGACTCTCTCCTATTTTATTGGGGGACAAATGCATGCTATTAGCTTCTTATTACCAGAGCCAGTAGCCCTATCCATCATTGCAGCAATTTGGCTTGTACTACTACCTATTACCTGTGTCTTATCTAATTTACTTGATAAGACATTAGGTGGTCGCTAAGGCTTAAGCATCATTATTGCAAGTGCATATATATACCACGAATGGTAAAGATTGCTCTCGTCTTTCTATTGCCGATTTAAAAATAGAAGCGTCTCCAACAGCTTTTCTAGCAATCCTTGAAACCTCATAATACAGCGCTACCTCCACCTATAACAGGCTGAAATCTAGCTTCACAGCTTGCTCTTGCACTGCAACTAACACTTGTACGATGATCTACATTAAAAAAAAGAGTTATCTATTTTGTGAAGCACATGCTGGCGTTTACAACAAAAGTGACACAAACATAATTTAAAAAAATAAGTTTTAAATAAAAATTATTAAAAACATTTTTAATGTGGCTGTTTTATAATAAAAGATTATAATAATCGAAAAAAAACGAGGTTTTTATGGACAGACTATCTTCTATTATTTGCGCGCCGCTTGAAGGATATAAAGGGCTGAGAGCATTGACAGGCAGCAGCCTAGCCCCTTATCTTACCACAACACGTAGCATGGAAGCAGCAACAGATGCAATTAACCAATCCTTGAGAGCGTCTCATAGGGTAGCCGCAGATATCACACCAGGTCCTTTTTGCAATAAACTTATCCATCAAATAGATCTTACTTCAATAAATAGCCTTGACACTTTATACCACTCTTACATTTCTGCAGCCGTAGGAAAACAACTAGCAGAAGATGCAACAGCATACTGGATAGAAACAGGTGTTGATGCAACATGTGTTACCGCAGCCGTTTTTGCTCTTCCTATCGTAGGAAGCGCCACTTGTTTAGCTGCAGGAGCAGGCAGTGTATGTACTGTAGCTACAGCAACAGTTGCGCCTACAGCAATCGCTACAGGTGGAATGGTCTATGCAGGGCGCGAAGTTCAACAATACTTATCTGACAGAGATGAAAAACAAAAAACGATCACCATTGCTACAATAGAAAAACATATACCAATCATCACTGGAGTTCTAACAGAGCATGCAGACTTACTTCGTTTATTTGATCATGACCAATTACTTACCGCGAACCAAGAAACCTTAAATCGACTATTAGAGTATGTCGTTTGTTTTAAAGTCGCGACTTCTACATCTCAATCCTTCAATACACCGGCTATAGAAGAAATTGGGAATGCCTTATTAATACAAAATTTAGAATCTCTTGATGGAGAGAGCATCTCTTCCCCCGTCTCCCCTTGGGAACCTGGTGTAGGAGAAATGCCTACATCCTTATCAAATTATATGACTTACCATGCGATGTCATCGTTTATTCAAAGCATATTAAAACAAAACTCCTCTTACTCACTTGCTATGATTGATTCTTTACTTAGAAATCCACGTACTCTTACGGATTTAGTAACAACCGTTAATGACCACATAATACATTATTTTACAACTAATGTTAGAACCATAGGAAGCGCATGTAATATTAACTTTCCCTCTGCTACAGTCCAGGAGTTACCGCGTATTGATGCAGCTGTTTCAACAAAATTAAATCAGCTATATACACAATTACAAGGCCTATTATCTAATCCAGATCTAGATCTTGCACGAGGACATCCCTCTGGAGGCTCTTTAACTGATCTTTATCAAGAAATCCACGCTATTTCTCCATTTATTACTCTTGGAGATGGTATTGCTTCTTTAACTGATATAGAACAGTTATTACGCAACTATCATGAGAGATCTGTTGCATCAAAAGTAGCTTACCTTCGAGCTACTACAGAAGCATTAGAGCATGCACATCAACAGCTTACTCAGCGAATTGCTATTCATAAAAAAAACGCTTTTCCATCTAGAGAATCTAAACTGGCCAATATCGACACTACCAAAGCTTTAGCTGCACAAATAAATCGTAACATCTTTACCATCATCAAAAAGCCAGAATTAAACTCTCATAAAGGTTTTGCAACAATCGATGCTGCTCTGCCTTTTGAAGCAAGATATCTTGAATTACTCGGTTATGTTAATGCTAATTTAGCAATAATACCTATAGTAACATCTTCTACTTATGGAGAGATCATCGGTGATGCAGTAACTGCTGTGGTTGGATATGTAGGTGATTTCTTTTCTAGAAAAGGATCCGCTGTTCCCCCACCGACTTCCTTTTCCTCTAGTGTACCAGCGCCTACTGCACGCGAGCTAGCTGCTTCATTACCTGGTCTCTTAGGACTCCTTGGTTCATTTTTTAAAAAAAACCAAATTCCACCAACTAGTAGTACAATAGCTACAGCTACTACAGTAGAAAGTATTACTGCAGTACCGGAAGTATCCGAAGAGTTTACTGAAGTAGATATCCTAGAGACGATCAACTACTTTAAAACCAATTTATCTCGCCTTAGACTTGATGATTCAAGAAGAAGACAGATCCAACGTGTTTTAGACACTCTATCTGATGCTTATACAAGGATTACATTCAAATCAGATCCATCAGCCAGATTTCAGACTATGAGAGAACCTACTCCTGATGAAATACTGCGATTAGATCATCAAATTACAGCATGCATTAGATCACTAATGCCGCTTATTAGAGACTAAATCCAACATCTAGTTAGATAAATCTCATCTGGCGTAAAAGCTAAATAAGATTTATCTATTTAATGCTATCAACATTGGGTGGTCGCCAATTTTATAGCAACGATCGTAATTTTGCTTGATAGATTGCAAAAAACAATGATGGGTCCCTCATATAAGCAACATGCTCTTTCCCTTTGATGCTGATGTTCATTTTTCCATTTAACATTAAGGATTCTATTTCTTGTAAAGAAAGCACAATGGTTTGATCAATTGCTTCAGAAAATTCACAGTCTGTAGCCCCTATGGTATCATATTTAACAAGAAAAACGGAGAGCACTGTACATAAAGATCCTGTATCTGGTGCAAAGTCCCCTAAAAAAACCAGGTCTTTAGCAATAGCTCCAGTTTCTTCCACAAGTTCTCGTTGAGCCGCCTCCATTGTCGTTTCTTTTTCTTCCCTGCATCCCCTTGGAAGCTCTATTTCCCACGATCTCGTGGCATGGCGATAATTCACATTCAATAAAATCTTATTTTTCTCATTTAAGGGAAGCACCACAATACCGGATATGCCACTTAAGTTGTTTTTCCAAAGCAGCCGATTATAAGTGCCTAAAGCTCCATTTGGAAACCTTACAGGATCCCTCACCAAAATCCAGTAAAGATCCTCCATAATTTTCCCTACTTGAGCTCCTCTGCTAGCAAACTCTTCATCAAAACCTTTTTTTAAATAACGCTCTTTTTGTTTTTGACTTGCAAGTAGCCCAGATGCTTCATCGACTAATATCTCTATTTCACCGTCCTCAGAATTTCCTGTATCTCCCATCGCTTTTGTGACTTGCTCATAGGTAGTAGCTCTTAAATAAGTAACTAAAAAAAGAAAAAATATAATGGATAATCGTTTCATGGTATCTCCTAGAATTTCAATGGAAAAGATAATAGGAAAGAAATATTTATTATTCGATAACTTTCTTACAATCTGATAAAATGTTTGCATTAAAAAAATGTTTTTAAAACAAACGAATGTTACACTTAAAATTAACTTCACATTGACTAGAAATTTATCATGAAAATTTTATCAGCAATCTTACAGCCATTTTCCTCTTCCTTATTTAATTCAAAAGCAAAAATGGGAGCTTTATCCGGCGTCTTTCTTCCCAACATACTGCAAATGCTTGGAGTCTTGTTATTCCTGCGGTTTGGATGGATATTATCTCAGGTTGGCATTTATCAAATGCTCCTAATGATCTCTATTAGTTCGTGTATTTTATTCATTACGGGCCTTTCCATGTCTTCTATTGTAACCAATATGAAAATTGGATCTGGGGGATCTTACTATATTATTTCAAGATCACTTGGATTGCATCTTGGAAGCGCAATCGGCATTTTATTATCGCTTGCTCAAATTACTTCCATCGCTCTTTGCACCGTTGGATTTGCCATCTCTTTTCATGAAATTTTTCCAGTTATGCCTGTTGTTTATATTGAAATAACAACGATTTGCATCCTAGCCCTCGTGTCTTACCTATCTACTAGTATAGCTTCGAAGATGCAACTATTAATTTTTGTTGTGATCTGCCTTGCTTTCTATGCCATTTTCTCCAGCTCTTATGAAAAAGCTGCAGAAACTTCTATTATCACTAAAATGCCTTTTTGGGGAGCATTTTCTATGGTATTTGCTGCCATGACGGGTATCGAAGCTGGAATGTCTATGTCTGGTGATTTGAAAAACCCCAATAAAGCACTTCCGATTGGAACCATGCTTTCTATTTTGGTGGCTTATATCATTTACATCATGCTTGCACTCTTTATTCAAAAAAACATCTCCTATACCGATTTACAACATGAGCCTTTTATCCTTTGCAAACTCTCTAATTTAGAAGCTTTTGTCATGTTAGGAATATTAGGATCTACGCTTTCTAGTAGTCTTGGGAGTATGCTAGGAGCCCCAAGAACCATTCAAGCTCTTGCTAAAGACACCGTTCTACCCTCTTTCTTGGCTAAAGGTTATGGAGAATCAAATCTACCAAGAAACGCAACCATCCTAACATTTGCACTAGCTCTAATCCTTACACTGACAACAAACATGAACCAGATTATACCACTGCTAACCATGATCTGCCTTGTCTTCTATGGACTGTTAAATTTTGTCTGTTTTTTTGAATCTTTTATGCAAAATCCAAGTTGGAGACCATCATTTGAAACACCATGGTATATCTCACTAGCAGGTTGTGTTTCTTGTTTTTTAGTGATGATTTTGATTAATGCCCACTTTTTTTCCCTGTTCTTTCTCTTTATATTTTTTATTTATTTATCTATTAGTGCTAGAAATTTGCATAATAACTGGGATGATATTCGCTATAGCATCTTTGGCGTTATCATCCGCATTTGCATGGAAAAATTAAAACACCTTCGTATTAATGCAAAAAGCTGGAGACCTCATTTACTAGCTATTTCACAACATCCCAATATCGACAACACCTTAATTTATTTTGGAGGTGCCATTAATCAAAACCATGGATTATTCACCTATTCTGTCCTCTTACCAAAAGAAGAAGATAGCGACTCTTTACATAAACAAATGTTAACTGGTCTTGAAAAAGACAATGTGTCCTGTTTTTTACACCTTTGCTCTGGATCCTCTTATTATGATGAAATAGACAACCTCATCAAACATTATGGTCTGGGACCTGTCATCCCTAACACCGTGATGATCGACTATCAAGAAAGCATTTGTGATTACACTCGTTTGGCAGGCACCATATTAAACGCATACAATCACAGCCGTAATTTTCTTATTGTAAAATCAGGGGCGCAAAAAGAATTGATATTTAAAAACTACTCCAAAAAGAATCCAAAATTAATTGATATCTGGTGGGGAGGATCTTATCGTAAAAATGTAGATTTAAGCATAGCTCTCATCCAATTACTGCAACGCAGCTACTATTGGAAAAACACCAAGGTTACCATTAAATCGCTAGTAAAATCACAGCAAGAGCGCTCTGAGATCTTGCAAAGAGCCTCCGACTACTACTCTATTATTCGACTAAAAGAACTCTGTTTCGACCCCTATGTGGAGGATTATGATGATTTCTATGAATCACTGCTTAGACACTCTCTTAACGCTTCTCATTTAACTTTTATTGGCCTCAGACATCCAAAATTTGATGAAACTATCGCCAATTATCAAGAATATATACAGGAGCTATTCATAAAAACGGAAAAACTGCCAAATGTGATTTATATATTAGCCGGAGAGAAACTTAATTTCCTGAGAATTTTCGAACAAAAACAATAAGGCATACATGAATTGTATGCCTTATAACCATCAAAAGATTACTTTTTCTTTTGACCGCCTTTATCATGTGGCATTGGTTGTTGTGGTTTTTTTGGAGCATCTTTTTGAGCAGATGCAGCTGGTTTAGCTGGAGCTGCTGGTTTTTTACCTGTATCTTTCATAATTTGACTCTCTAACATGTTTACTTTCGTGATTTTCGCAAAATTCTTTTCCGATCAAATCACAAACATATCTTATATTTTTTGCTCATTCCGGGTATTTTTGAAAATATATTTTTTAAGTCGTTACAAGCCAAAATGTTGCTATTTTTTTTCTAAAAAAAACCATGTTTTTCAGGCGATTATTTTACAATAATTGGCAGTTTTGATGGAATTGACTGAGTTTATTCATCATTAAACATGATTCAAGCTTTACAATCGGTCTGTTTTTTTTGATTATTTTTACCGCTTCATCAACTTCCATATGATGATACTTGATCAAATAAGCAGCTATCATGGAAGCTGATCTTCCCCTTCCTGCTTTACAATGGACATAGACAGGACCATGTTGCACAGCTTCATGAATGAAATCCGATCCTAGGTGGAGCTGCTCTAGCGATGGTATGGTGAAATCTTCTATTGGAAGCTCCATCCTATGCATACCGGCTTGTTCCCACTTTTGTTTAGAAACAGGGCTGCCAAACAACGACCGTTTGGTTTCAAACGGTTCTATACAAGAGAGCACATGTTGTATGCCAAGATCTTGTAGCTGCGATAAATGATCTCTATTTGTAAATGGAATCGCCCCCAAATATATTTCACAAGGACCTCCTATCTTGTCCCACCAATTACAAGGATTTTTTTTGCTATAATAATGACTAAGGAAGCGGACTAGATAGTATTCAAATTGAAGTCTTTTATAAACCGTCTTGATCATAGAGGGCTCTTTTATCCTGGAAGCGAAAACAGCATAGCCAAAAGAATCTATTGTTGTGTATCTGTTTTTATAACGTCACCACGCAAACTTAAATTTTTAAATATAATTGTAAAATATAGTTTATTTAAAAAATAATATTAATTATTTTTTTATAATTAAAAAAAATAAATAAAGTGTTATTATTTTAACAGAAACTAAATATAAGGTTTTTTATGAATATACTTTCTAAATCAATGGAACACAAGTCACACAGCTCCGGCGACTTGGAATCAACATCTACAGCAACTTCCAGCGATAGTAGCACAGCTCACACTGCTCTGTATGCAGCACCTTGTATTCACAATTCTATACTTGCCAGATATGTATATCTCGAGCGATACGCCGGAGAAGGCACCCAAACATACAGCGCTACCTCACAATACTCTGAATTTCCTCTTGAATTTCAGCCAAAGTCAGAAAACCCTTACTTTTCACTCCCTGTTGTTAGAGTCCCCAAAGAGATGGTAGAAATTACTCTTGGAAGTCCCAGAAAAGAATTAAGCGATATCTTTATTCAAGATGAAACAGTATCACTATGCGCCCATCCCATTATTTTCGGTAATAAAGCAGTTCCGCATATGGAAGAGTTAATGACAATGCCTACTATAGCACCTTTTTGCACCACTCCGACATCTTCCTCAAGAAGCGTGGTTGTATTAGATAAAGAAGATTATCCTTTTGTTGTGAAATGTCATTGTCCTGTTAAAGTATCTAGATTCCATCGAAACTTGGGACCTGCAACTATTCGCCATAGTGTCACCGTATCACACATCTTGGATCACACATCTATTACACACCTTCCTGAAACTATCGGCATTTCTTTGCCATCAACAACCACGGAACGTGGATGGGGATTTATTGTAAGAGAAATGATTGCCAGACCATCTTTATCAACTACCACTCCTGTCAAAACCATGTTAATACCTTGCTTTGCCTTATATGGACGCGATCTTCACCATCCGGAAGAACTGCCATTGATTGTAAAAATGATTCATAATTCCACAGAAGATCCAAAAAGCTATGTTTTAAACCATGTAATGCTTCCTATTATCGAAGATTTTGTAAGAGCATTTAAATCGGAAGGAATCTTACTGGAAGCTCACGGGCAAAACTCTTTATTGGAAGTAGATGAGGAGCTAAATCCGATCCGCATTATTCATCGCGACATGGATGATACAGTGGATGCAAATATTCGTAGATCTCTTGGATTAAGCATGGATGGTTTATCAAAGGGACAGATCATAGAAGATCCAACAGAGCAAGAACCTCTAGGTAGTGTACATAGTCTTATTTATGATTCCTCTATTGGGCATCACCATTTTTCTTATCTTGCACAAGTAATGCATGAATATTTTGGTGTTGCGGAAGAAGAGCTACAACAGGCCTGTAAGGAAAAATTCCTGGAATTATTTCCAGACCATGAGCGATATTTTCCACGCGAAATCTACTATTATGGTAAAGGAGAGATCTCTCATAATGAATTTC
>JACRBE010000007.1 GCA_016213235.1 Chlamydiales bacterium
ATAAGCAATCGAGCCTGGGTCTTCTCCTACTAAAATAAAGGCAAGACCCGGTTGTATCATAGAGCTATCACGCATTTTTGATTGAAGTTCTAAATAGATTGCTTCAGCAACTTCTTTCCCCTTTAAAAACATTATCGCGCCTCATAGTAACTTAAGTGTTCAATAGCCTGAGTATGTAGATGGGAATTGGTGGCTACAATAGAACTTTTTTGATAAATAGATACAGGGCGTCCCTTTAAATCACTCACCATTCCTCCTGATTCTTTTATTATTAAAAGACCTGCAGCAAAATCCCATGGCTGCAAAATTACTTCCCAAAAAGCATCAAATTTCCCGGCGGCAACGTAGGCAAGATCAATGGCTGCAGAGCCAATTCTTCGAATGGGGATACCAAGTTTTGCAATGTGGGCAAATTGATCGATACAATGAAATGGGTTTTCTGCAACATTATAAGGAAACCCGGTAGCGATCATTGCATCTTTTAATTTTTTTGTAGAGCTAACTTGTATTTTTTTATTATTGAGATAGGATCCATGTTGATAAATAGCATGAAACATCTCATCCACCATAGGGTTATAAATGCATCCAACTAGTACAGTATCTTGATGGGTAATTGCTATACTTACAGAAAACATAGGAATATGATGCGCAAAATTAACCGTGCCGTCGAGTGGATCAATAATCCATTTTAGGCCGCTTTGATCAGTGTTGCTAGCTCCGCTTTCTTCTGCTAAAAAAGAGTGAGATGGATATTTTTTTTTAATCTCACCAATTAAAAAGGATTCTACTTTTCTATCATATTCTGTAACTAAATCATGCCTATCTGTTTTAGATTCAACTAAAAAATGAGAACCAAATCCCCCTTTTAATATGCGTCCAGCCTGCAATGCAAGCTGCATTGCAAAAGAGGACAGCTCGCTTGGATCTTCTTTAATATCAACCATGTAAGGATTCTTTGTTTTTTTTAATTTTATAATCTTGTAGTAGAGTTTGCAATTGTTTGCTTCTTTTTTTTATTTCTGCCGGAAATATCACCCATAAAAATCCATAAATTCCATTGATTATTGGCATGATAAGCACTTGTGAGATCAAAGAAAAAAAAGAAAAGCTATAAGACTTATGGTTGATCGAACAAAACATCATTTCCAATATAGAAAAAAGAAGAGAAAATACCGATACCAGTAATGCAAAAGAAAAGGTTTTATCGTCGAAAAAAAAATGTTTGATGCGATAAATAAAGATCATACATAGCACATAGGAAAGTGCATAGATGCCAAACGACAGGGTAAAGTTTAAGCTATCTAGCATTAGACCACAAAAGAAAGCGATCCAGATGCTTTGATGAAGAGGTAATAGCTTTGCTAAAGTGCAAAGTAGTGGGGCAAAATAATTCAGATGAAAAAAAGGGAGGAAGACAGAAGAAAATAGACAAATACTTAAGCTAATAAAGAAGGAGTAGGTGACATATTGGCGCATTGTCATCAACAGGCTCCTTTAGGAAAAATCATTTGATGTATTGTTTTAAAGATGATTTTTAAGTCTAAAAAAAAAGATCTGATTTCAATATAGCGCTCGTCTAGATAAATGCGCTCTTGCATGGTTAGTTTATTTCTACCAGAGGTTTGCCAAATGCCGGTAATGCCTGGTTTGATAGATAAAATTTTTTTTGCTTTTTCTCCAAAATAAGAAAGGAGCTCTTCTTCGGATACAGGGCGGGGTCCTACCACACTTAAGTCTCCTTTTAATACATTAAAAAACTGGGGGAGCTCATCTAGAGATGTCTTTCTGAGCAAGCTTCCGATAGGAGTGATTCTTGGGTCGTGTTTTAATTTTCTAAATAGAGACCATTCTTCCCGTGCTGCTAAATTTGATTGTAATACTTGCTGTAGACTTTTTTCAGCATCTATGTACATTGTTCTGAACTTGAAGCAATTAAAGGGTTGAAAATGATTTTTCAACCTACGGCTTTTATAAAAGATGGGCCCTTTCGAGGTGAGTTTAATAGCAGCGGCAATAAAAATAAAAAGAGGAGAAAATACACTGATAATAAAAAGGCTGAAAAAAACATCAAAGAGACGTTTGATTATATTTTGCATAAGGTAACTTCCGCTTTTAATTGATCAATAAAGGCATCTATTAAAGGAATCGTAAATGGTAGCATATGAAGAGATGCTTCAAGTGTATTAAAATGGAACTCCACTTTTTCATCTAAGAGCTTTTTAGAAAAACGATCTGTATAGTTTAGTTTTTTCCGCTTTGCATCAGAGGTGGCATCATGCAGATCATCCATATATTGATATAAAATACCAAGGTGTTTGCCAATTAGTTTTAAGTGATGCATCACTTCAGTTGTAGCTTTAATTAAAATACCACCAAATGCAAAAGCGCAAATAAATAGGTTTGCCGTTTTCTTTTCGTAAATCATCTCTAATGTGGATATCGATAGTTTTTTTTCTTCATAATATAGATCTAGTATCTGACCACCAATGAGACCAAGTCCTCCACTACAAGAAGATAAAGAGGAAATGAGTTCTAAGCGCTGCTCGCTGGATAGGTGATACTGCTTTGCAAGAATTTCAAATGCATAGGTAAGTAAAAAGTCACCTGTTAAAACGGCGGTAGACTCACTGTATGCTTTATGTAGAGATGGCTTTCCTCTTCTAAAATCATCATCATCCATACAAGGGAGGTCATCGTGTATAAGAGAATAGGTGTGAATAAGCTCTATTGCGCAGGCGACATCTAAAAAAGGCTCTATTACACAAAGGGCGCTATCTGTAATACATAAAGGAATGATAGCTCTTATTCTTTTCCCATCTGATAATAGAGAATATCTGGCAGCATCAAACAATGAGGATAAAGGCATCTTTTCTTCTGGAATAATCGAAGATAACCGATCAAGTAAGGGATGAATATATTTCTGTAGCTGCAATTCTAGTGTTTTTTTCAACTACTACTCCTATTCCAAAATAATCATAGCCATATTGGTTCATTTCTAATGGATTATATTGATTTCTACCATCAAAAAAAGCTTTTCCTTTCATTTGAGATAAGATTTGCAAATGGTCTACAAAACGAAATTGCTTCCATTCGGTAACAAGGGCTATGGCATCGACATCGATTGCAGCTGCATAGTCACTGTCAAAATATCTAACTTGTGTAGACGGAGGAAATAGCTTTTTCATATGAGCCATTGCTTTTGGGTCATATAAATGAAGGCGAGCATTGCTATGAAGCAGTTTGTTAATTAAAACGATACTGGGAGCTTCTCGGATATCATCTGTTTCTGGTTTGAAACTAAGGCCCCAAATACAGATGGTGACATCAGACAAGTCCGATTCAAAATAACGCTCTATTTTCTGAAATAGAATTGTTTTTTGATATTCGTTTACTTCCAATATGGCATCTATCATAGGGGTTTTACTCCCTATTGTTTGTGCCACATGCTGCATTGCTGCAATATCTTTTGGAAAACAAGAACCGCCAAACCCAATTCCGGCATATAAAAACTGGTATCCAATCCTCTGATCAGAGCCAATCCCTACCCTCACCTGATGAATGTTTGCTCCTACCAGCTCACAAACATTAGCCAGCTCATTCATCAAAGAGATACGAGAAGCGAGCATAATATTAGCGGCATATTTGGTCATTTCAGCAGATTTGATGTCCATAATAAGGATGCGATCATGATTGTAGGAGAAAGCCTTATACATTTTTTTCATTGTTTCAATAGTGTGTTTGTTTTCTGCTCCAATAATAATACGGTCTGGTTTCATACAGTCTTGAATGGCAGATCCCTCTTTCAAGAATTCTGGATTGGCAACAACATCAAACTTTAGACAAGAGTCACGCTCTTGGAGTGCTCTTTGAATAATATGGCGCAGATTTTCTACAGTTCCGACAGGGGCTGTAGATTTATTAACAATAATAAGAGGAGCTAGCATCTTTCGTGCAATTGTTTGCGCCGCAGTAAAAAGAAAAGATAAATCAGCTGATCCATCTGTTTTTTTTGTAGTAGGAAGAGCTAAAAAGCAAATTTCACTCCTTTCAAGAGCTTGGCTATAAGAAGTGGTGAAGATGGCGCGTTTTGCTTCTATATTACGATGGAGAAGATCGGCAAGGCCAGGTTCATAAAACGTAGGGATACCATTAGATAAAGAGATTATTTTATGTTCATCGATATCAACAAAAACAATATGATGTCCCATCTCTGCAAAACAAAGACCGGTCACGAGTCCAACATAGCCACAGCCAATAACTGCAATATCCATTTACATCCTTATACTCATCAAATAATAGTTTAAGTCGATAGACTATAATGCCACAATATTTTTATTTTGCAGTTGATATTGGTAATCTAATCTAGATGCAAATTTCATATCATGTGTAACTAAAACAAGTGTTTTACCACTTGATCTACAAGCATCAATCAACAGATTTTGAATAATAAGGGCGTTGCTTTGATCTATATTACCCGTTGGTTCATCAGCAAAAATAATGCTTGGGTCATTCACTAGCGCCCTTGCAATGCAAGCTCTCTGTTTTTCTCCACCTGATAAGGTGCTGGCTAATGAATCTTTCCTGTTCAGTAGTCCTACCTGATTCAGTAACTCTATCGCTCGCGTATAAGAAGGTGACTGTTTGGAGGTGTCTTGCCGATCAATCTGCGCAGGAAGCAAGATATTTTCTAAGACGCTTAAATCTTCTAATAAAAAGTAGGACTGAAAGATAAAACCAAAATGTTTTCTACGAAGATCGTTTATGTTGAGATCTTGATAGCGAGTCTCTTGAAAAAGAAGTTCTCCTGTTGTTGGAAAATCTAGAGCTCCCAAGATGTGCAACAGGGTGCTTTTTCCAACACCAGATGGTCCTGTAATTGCATAGGAGGCGCCTCTCGTTAAGTCTAATGAGATGCTTTCAATAATGCACAAAGAAGAGTCTTTAAATGTTTTGGTAATATTGTTTGCTCTAATCATCCCTCAGACCTGAGTATTGCAGTAGGTGATAATTTCATTGCTACCATAGCAGGAACCAAACTTGCGATCAAAGACAAAATGGGGGTGGCTATAAAAAGAAAAATGATAGCATCCATGCTCATTTGGTTTGGCAGATGAGTTCCATAAAAGAGTGGATTAAACGCATCTCTTCCTTGAATAAAGCTTAAAAATCGTACAATGGAATCGATATGTAATAGTGTCATATGAGCAAGTAGTGTGCCAATAAAACAACTAACAAGACCAAGACAAGCCCCAACGCCACCAAAAATAAGAGCGATACTTTGTCGAGATGCCCCAAGTGCCTGCATGATGCCTATCTCTCTTTTTTTATCTTTTACCAGCATAAGTAAAAGGGCAATAATATTAGAGCAGGCTACCGTGAGAATAATAAGCCCAATTAACATAAACAGATATCGATCGCTTTGAAACTGTTGCATCAAGTCTTTTGCAAAAGGATAATCATAGAAAGACTCTATGGTGAAATAGGAAGAAAGAGATGCTTCATCAAAGGCGGTTTTAAGCGACTTTTCAATTGATTTTGTTTCATTTAAATGGGGGAACCACACCTGTATTCCATTTTTTAATAAAGGATCAATGGTGTCAGCATAACTGCTATGGGTCATTAAATGGACGAGCTCATAAGGGGCTAAAATGCTCCTTGCTCCAACAGTCATGATACCTGGATCATAAAACCCTGCAACTGCAATTGCCTCTCGTTGCTCTGTATTTTTTGATAAAGAAAAAGACCCATAGGAAAGATACCCAACATCTCCAATCACAACATCATTATCTTTTAAATTTTTTGGAAGTAGTACGCCATAATAGCCTGGAAATAAGGGGATTTTAACCATGTTGCCTACGCTGTAGGCCCATAGAGGGGGAATAGAAGGTAGCGCGGTAAAATGCAACTCTGGTTTTGCACTAACAATATCAATTTGATAGGGAAGAAAGGTAAGAGTAAGGGGATGGTCGAAATCATTTGTGTGAGCAAGAAGGTGAAACTCATTTGCTTGTGATACATTCCATGTAGTTTCTTCTGGAAAAAAAACGAGAGAAGAAGTAGGTAAAGAAAAGAGATCATCATCTCTTTTACACTCTATTTTATCTCCTATTTTTTGTACCTGATAGAGAATGTCATTTTGAGAGTTTCCTTTTGCTAGATGGATATCATTGTCAAGAATGTAAGCTGAAAAAACCAGTCCTTCCGGTAAGAGAGTTGCAGATAATTTTTCTGATTGTTTTAGTTTGATTGTTTTTATACCTGCATGAGTAAAAAAGGCAGAGACTTGTCTGCTATCTTGCTCTTTTTTGTAAAGGGAGCAGGTAGTATCGGATAGGACATTTTTTAGCTCATAGGAAAGTGTAGCTAAAAGATGATTGAGATCGTTTTCTGTTGGAGCAATCAGTAAAGAGGAGAGATGAGGATTATCATCTAATAAAGAAGCGGTGTAGGCCGCTTGCGTTAAAAAATTTTGGGAAAATAGCTGAGAAGATAGGGAGTTGGTATTTCTGATCAATTTCATTTTCAGAAGAGATGGTGCTACTTCGTAATCTTGGGCCCCTATAAAGGGATACCTGCTTCTTACAGTGTCAATAGCTGTGTAAGCCTCTTTAATGAGATCTCTTGATGGGTTTTTTGGAAAAAAAGAGGGAAGCGATTGATCAATGGAGGGGTCATAAGGGTCTAGCATAGAAGCAGCTTTTTTCTCTCTAATGCTTTTTGTCTGGTAAGAAGAATTAAAAGCATACCCATCGATAAGGTAGTAATAAGAATTATAATAGTTTTGTGTAGGTATGATTTGTATGGGGGAATTTAACTGAGTGAGTTTTGTCAGCCAGTTTTTTTCGATTCCAGAGGTAACGGATAAAAAAACGAGTATTAACCAAACAACAGAAGAAATTACAACAAGCGACATCAATCCGATTAAACTTACAGAAAGATGTCGTTTTCGTGGTATTAAATATTTCCTTAAAACGGAAAATTCAAACATCTATTTTGCTTCTTTAAAAGAGACGTGTTTCTTTAGCAATTTATCATATTTTTTTAGTTCTAAACGCTCTGTTGTCGTTTTCTTGTTTTTCATCGTCCAATAGCACTCGGAGCTCTCTGAGCTTTTCAATTTAATTTTTTCTCTAGCACCTTTCTTAGCCATTTTTAATCCCTATGTTCAAAATTTTAATTGTGCACAAAATTGTATAGAGAAATTCTTAATTATACAAGCAAATTTCTAAAGAATAGACTGCAATAGTAAGAGTTTTTTATAGCTTCGTACTTCAATGACATTCGGTATGTTAAGAAGAAAAAACCAGTTTTGGACTCGGTGGCAAATCAAAACAGTTTCCTTTCTTTTGATATTCATGAAATCCAAGTCCTGCGATCATCGCGGCATTATCTAAAGAGAGACCACTTGGAGGGAAATGGATGCGAAAGGTAGAGGGAGCATGACTGACTAATAACTCACGGAGTTTGGAGCTATTACTCACACCTCCCCCTAAAAAAACATCGCTGCAACCATGTGATTGCGCTATAAAAATTGTCTTATATACAATATCGGAAAAAGCCGCTAGCTGAAAACTTGCAGCGATGTCGTTTTTTTTTGATTCTTCTATGGAAATTGAAGATGGCATATGGTTGTTTTTCCCATAAATGGCATGCATAACCTGGGTTTTTAGACCGCTAAAAGAAAACAAAAGAGGGTTCTCTTTTACCTTGCCGGGTTTAAAGGCGTAAGCAGATGGATTGCCAAGTAGTGCTCGTTTTTCAATTTCCGGTCCTCCGGGATAGGGAAGTCCCAGCATTTTTGCTACCTTATCAAAGGATTCTCCAATGGCGTCATCTACTGTCGTAGATAAACGCTCATACTCTCCAATATTTTTTATTTTAACAATGGCTGTATGTCCACCAGAAACGACAACCCCAATTGCCGGAAGGGTATATTCTATTTTTTCGTGCATCATGGCAGCATAGAGATGCGCTTCAATATGATTTACACCAACTACCGGTTTATTTAGTGTAAATCCAAGTGTTTTTGCAACATTGACACCAATGATAAGTGCCCCCATCAGACCGGGGCCGTTTGCTACAGCAATAAGATCGATATCTTCTAATGTAACATGGGCTTGGTCTAAGGCTTCATCAATAACCGGTAATATAACATCAAGATGTTTCCTACATGCCAATTCAGGAAAGACGCCTCCGTAAGGCAGGTGGATATCGGTTTGAGAATAAATGACATTAGATAGGATTTTCTTTCCATCTTCTACAACTGCTATTGCAGTTTCATCACATGTTGTTTCAATACCAAGTACTAGCATATTGTATCCATGGCTCGTTTTAATCGCTCTATTATTGTTGCATAGGCATCCGTTGATGGTAGATCTATGTCTACCCAAGCAGTTAAGATGTTATGTTCATCTAGTTGCCTTAATGTATTAAATAAGTTTCTTGTAATTTCTTTAGGGTTATCATCTCTTCCCAAACTAAAAAATGGTAGGTGAGAGGGGTAATATCGATTAAAATATCCAACGAGTGCATCTGCGCGTGGTAGATCTTCTTGTTTGGAAAGAAGAATAGCTTTCGGACTGTAGTGCTTATACATGCTGCCCGGACAAATAGGCGCAGCGCTTATTGTAACTTTTTTATTTATTTTTTCCTCTAGCTCTTCTTTGGAGATGGCCCCTAAGCGAAAAATTTTCCATTTATGATCGATAAAACCGATAATGGTAGATTCTACTCCAATGGATGGTGGATCTCCCTCCATGATAGGAAAATCTTTACCAAAGTCAGTTTCTATATGAGAGGCAAGTGTTGCAGATGGTCTGCCGGATAAGTTTGCAGATGGAGCTGCAAGTGGGCCTGTTTTTTCGATTAGCTCTAGTAACTCTGGATGCTTTGGCATGCGGATACCGATAGTAAGAAGACCTCCTGTAATAATAGGCGATATAGATTCTTTTGCCAGTAGTATAAAGGTAAGAGGTCCTGGCCAAAATATAGACATTAATTTTTTTACTTCTGGATCTAATGCTTTTACAAGCGCCTGTACTTGATGATAATTTGCAACATGAACAATCAAAGGATTTTTTTTAGGCCGTTTCTTGAGCAAATAAATATTTTCTATAGCGTTATGTTTAGACACAAGGCCGGCCAGTCCATATACTGTTTCTGTCGGAACAGCTATGTTTTTACCATCTAATAAAAGTCTTTTTGCTTCATTAATAGAAATAATCATAATAACGAGTATAGCATAGCATTGGAAGACTCACAAGAGCGCTGTTATTGTTTCAGTCCAAGTCTTGAGATGGAGGGCGGCGCAGACGTTTTTTAGCAGAGTCTTTTGCTTTTTTAGCGCTGTTTTTGATCTTTACTGAGCGTGATTTGCGCGTAGCAATACGCTTTGGTTTCCTATAGTTGAGTTTTTCTACGATTTTGCGCAGTTTTGCAAGGCATTGCCTTTTATTGAGATATTGACTTCTCTCTTTTTGGCTTGTAACAACGATTCCTGTTGGAATATGAGTAAGGCGGACTGCACTATCTGTGACATTGGTATGCTGACCTCCAGGGCCGCTGGAGCGATAAGCGCTACATTTGCACTCTGACAAAAGATCTTCATCTAATGTTGGTAGTATGATTTTAGCCATATTGTCTTAACTATATTTTTTGTTTGACTGTTCAATCAAAGCAATCTTTTCTTTTCGACTCAATTTTTTGATAGCACACTCTCTTTTTAGGGCCTCTGAGCGATTGGGATGAGTCTCTCGAAATACCACTTTTTCAGGACTGGAAAAATAAAAGAAGCGGGCTCCTTTTTGCCGTTTTTGATGGTTATCAAAACGGCGCTCTAAATTGTTAGTTATTCCTGTATAGAGCTTCTTTGATTTTGTCTCAATAATATATACTTCCCACTTGTTTGATGATGTAATAGTCTATGTCCTTTTTAATATGATGGAAAATTGCATTCTTGCAAAAAAGCATTTCTTCGTCTAATGGAGAATGCTTTTCCATCCCTCTTTTAAAAGAGGAAGAGCAAATTGCATAAAAGAACTTAGGCTTGTGTGTTGTGAAGTGAGTATAATGTTTCTCTTTTCGAGCAATGCAGTATTACCTTTAAATAAAAAGCTCATCAGCTGCTTTAGTTTATTTACTTGCGCTCTTGGGGGAGACTGAGGGGCTATTTCTCCGAGGTAAGTATCAAAATAACAAATAAGATCCTCCCATTTGGGAATATAGGACTCATTAGAAAAATGAGCGTTAATCTGATGAAAAACAAATGGATTGATCACGCTGCCCCTTCCAATCATCAAAGCATCGCATTTTGTCTGCTTTAGCATTTCCAGTGCATGTTCTACATTTAAAATGTCACCATTTCCGACTACCGGTATCTTAAGTAGGGATTTTGCCTCAGCAATGAGGTCCCATCTGGCAGGAGGGCCATATCCATCGACCTTGGTTCTTGGGTGAAGAGTAATATAGTGAGCCCCACTCTCCTCCGCAGCAAGCAAATTTTCTTTAAATAGAGAAATATCTTCATATCCAGAGCGCATCTTTATGGTGACAGGAATAGAAACAGCTTTAACAATTGATTTTGCTACTTGATACAGAAAAGAGGGGTCTTTAAGTAAACTGGATCCAGCTCCTCTTCCTGTCACCGTATTAGAAGGACACCCACAATTTAGATCGATACGAGGCGCTCTTCTATGCTGCATCTCTTTTGCCATTTCAGCCATCAAATCCAGGTCAGAGCCCATTAATTGCGCTGCGAGAGGAATAGGAGATAGCTCATCAGCATGATAGTCTTCTGCAAGACTTTTCACATGAGCGTTTTTTGGCACTCTGAGAAAGTCTCTGACCGCTTCATCAAATCCTCCAATCGTATTTATAGCCTTGCGAAAGCAGCGATCGCCAACGCCTTCCATAGGAGCTAGTATCAGAAAAGGGCAGCCATTTGGCTTTTTAGGGAGTAGGTTCATCTGAAGAAAAAATGTTTTTAATGATCTTAAATTTTAAGAGATCATGGAATAAAAACCTAATGCTAATAATCGCAAAAAACGATTTATTGACAAGATGTCCTTATTTGACGCTTACCTGAATGTTGGATAATTCTATTCTGAAAGTAAAACAACCTCCTTATAAAAAAAAACAATTTATGCGACAACTACGCTGAAAATCACCCCACCAACTTTAGTCATGGGAGTATGTCAGTACTGTGTTGTAGCAAGCATCTTAACAGTTTGTTTTAGTGTGATAATTTTTTCTAAAAACTCTTTTGGATAAAGAGAAGGCGACTCACAAAGGGCCTGATGATAAATGACAGTGGATGGAGTAAGTCCCGGAAGTGAGTTTGCCTCTATAATGATCATTTGTTTTGAAATGTGGTTGTAAAAGATATCAATCCTTGCATAATTGTGTATGTGCAGTATTTTTGCAGTCTGTTCAATAAGGCGCTTTATCTTGGAGACATCTTCATCCGTTAAGATAGAGAGAGGTGGTGGTGTAATATTAACACCGGTTCCACCTTGAAATTTTTCTTCCAGAGACAGAACGGCTCCACTTGATATGGCGATGCTTGGAGAAAAGGAGTGATATGTTCCACTACTTTCCATGACGCCAGCCGTGAGCTCTATCCAGCCATCAATGACTTTATGATATAGCTCATGACCTTCTATATAAATAGTGTCTACTTGAATATAGGGCTCTAATAAAAAAGAGTCGTTTGCATGGACAGATAGTTCTACTATTTGCTCTTGCCGATCAAAGGTATTAGCAGGAATAAACAGATGATTTCCTTGAAGAAATTCGAAATATCGCTCGAATTGTTTTGCATTATTGATGCAAACAATTCCTGCAGAGCATCCATCTTTAACCGGCTTTATAATAAGAGAAGAAGTTCCAAGTTGTTTAACAATAGTGTCCCAAAGACTACTAATAGCACACGAAGATATATCACTTGTATATACCACATATTTTGGCAGCGATAGAAGGTCAGGATAATTAGCTTTGATAATCATCTCACTTGTTGCAGCCTTATCCATGCAAAGGGATGATCCAAATGCGCTTGATCCATTAAATAAAAGATCCTTTTCCTCTAAAAGAGATTGTAGGTGACCATTTTCACCCTTATCGCCATGAAGAGCGATAAAAATAAAAGCCTGCCTTTCTTTAGCATGATCTAAAAACCTCTCAAGAGTAAAAGAAGATGGCATGGATGGTGTTGTTTGCGAAATATCAAGTTCTTGCTGTACCTGTTTAATAAGAGAGATGTCTTGTGCATCACTGATCGAGCGTTGAAGATGAGTATGGACATCTTCAACAGAGTGATTTAATGCTGTCGCATAAGGAAGTTCCCATACAACATCATTCTTGTCCAAGAAGAATGCAACCGGTGCATATTGTTTAGATGAGAGTAGTTTTAACCAAACATTGGTGCCACTCATTAAGGAAACTTGCCTTTCTGCATTGCTACCGCCAAACAACACAAACACAGAGGTGCGTTTTTGCTCTAGAAAATGACTTTGGACATCAAGAAGGGGAATGTTATAGCGCTGGCAGGCTCGTTTTAAAATATACAGTAACGTGGAGGCATGGGTCATTCCAAGTAGGGTAGATTGTCTGAACAAATAGCTGTTTTGCTCTAACCCGGAAATAGGGTTGATATCGCTAATGTAAATAGTCTTGCCTTCTAGCACCCACCCATCCATGCGAACAAAATCTCTCATATTAAAGAGTTGAAAAACTTGTTGCGCCTTGCCTCTGATTTCTTGTATTACATGGCGATCAAAACGAGCAGGTGTATGATAAAATACCTGTGTAGAAGGTAGATATTTTTTGCGATAATCTAATATTTCTTCTTCATGATTGGGAAGCTCAACCTCCGTTGGAAGAAGAGCTACAGGAGTTCCTTTGTCGTTTTGAAATACCACAACAGTAAATTCTATTCCCTTGCAAAAAGGCTCCACGATTACTCTATGATCGATGTTTTTTATAAAAATATCCCATGCTTTTGCAAGAGCCTCTTCAGGGGTTGTAACTACATAAACGCCAATAGAAGACCCGCTAGCAACTGGTTTGACTACTGCTTTATTGATGTTGTTTTCTGTAAAAAAAAGAGAGATTGTTTTTAGTGCATTAGATTCTCCTGCTGCGATCGTAATGAAGGGGAGTGTAAAAAAATTATGTTGGTTTAACCGCTCTTGAGCAAGATGTTTAAAAAACATTTTTTTGCAGCTTGTTGGGGAGGATCCAACATAGGGTATGTGATGCTCTTCTAAAAGTTGCTGTAATTCCCCATCATCACCAAATCTGCCATGGATAACAGGAAAGACCATATCCATTTGCTTTAAAAGAGAAATTAAATCTTCTTTATCAAGAAAGGTAGCTGTATCTTCTAACTTAAAATCAAAGTCAGATGGAGTGTTAGAATATAGTTGAGAGGTGGATATTTGATAGAAATGGCACTCTTGGTCAACGTAGATGGTGTGGATATTAACTAAGCTGGGAGGTAGATGATCTAGCACAGATCGTGCAGAATTTAAGGAAATGCCACGCTCTATAGATGGTCCACCACAAATTAAAGCTAGTTGCAACATCGTCTCTTCCTTTTCTTTACAGCATGTAGCAATTTATAGAAAAAAAGATCAAAGATCAACCAACTAGTTTTTTATTCGGTGGGGTCTCTAAGCTATACTTGGCAGAAAAGATAAGCGTTCTCGTATTGCCATGTTGAGTTCCTGTGGAAAGATTTGCCAGATACCTATAGTAGATTCTTACCATCAACGTCCATCAAGTTTAGCGTTTTCTTAAACATGGCTCAAGAATACACCAAGTGTCTTATGACAAGAATCTATTATTCCACCTAATTCTGTGGTGGTTTGTATTAGACCAGATAAGCCGAGAATGCATTTTATGGTAGAATAACGAGTGTCCATTTCTATTAAATGAGAGGCAATCCAAGCAAGTTCTTTTTTATAAGTTCCTAGATTGGTTTGAATAATCACAAGATGGTGAGGCCGGAAATCGGCTCCATTCCTTGTACAAATGAGAGTTTGTACGATGGTTGATACTCGACGTGCAAGAGATTGCAATTCGTTCTTGTCTCTGGCAAGAGTTGGATCACATGGGATTCTTGCGCTAAGCGATCCGGTTGTTAGAAGAGGTTGTAGTGGGTTTTCACTAAAAGGTCTAGTTGCTGTTATAGATAAGTCCATAAATTTTAACTCCGTATGAATAAGAATGAACTACTATAGAACAATAGCTGCATTTTTTTCAGTTTTTAATTTAAAAATAAAAGATGGGGACTTCTTTGTATTTTCCTGTAATAAGCTTTAAGATGCAATACCAGCCACTTGGATCAAACATGGTTCTGTTTTATCAATGAAAAGAATAAGTGCTTTTATTTTTTTATGTTCCCTAATGACTGCAGGTTCTTGTCTATTTGAGCATAAAGACTATCGATTGTATTTTCCTCGTTCGAATGATTATTGAAAATATAGTGGGGTTTGTTCTTTTGTCCAAAAACCTCATAATCCATCCACAATTTATCAGCTTTGTTCAATAAAATTTCGACATCTCTTCCCCTTGACCGGATTCGCTCTTCTACGATCTTTTTTTCTAATTGCATCTGAATCAAAAAAATATCGTATGCATGCTCTTTTGCAAATTTTTTATAGGTATTATAGGTCCGGTCAACACTCCGATCCAAAATAATAAAATGATTCGGTGAGATCTTTTGGAGCTTTTGCAAACACCATTCCAAATAACTGTCGACAAGATCTGGACTCAATCTATGCTTTTCCAATATGAGACGAACCTCATCTGAGCTAAGCCTTATCGCGTTAAATCGGTCCTGCAGTTTTTTTGCCACGGTTGTCTTTCCCATTCCTGGAGTTCCCGAAAAAAGAACGAGCAGGTTCGGTCTGGAGTTGTCTAAATTTGGCATGGAATTCATATGTTCTTTGAAAACTGCTTCAAACTGATCAGGTCGTTTCTTGTCGTTCCCGTATGAGAACAAAAAGCTAGCAATGAAAATAAATATATAAAGTTGCATATAGTCACCTATTCATAAAAGAGATCTTAATCAGGAACAAAAACCATGAATATAATATAAATAAGGCAGCATTATAGAATAATAAGAACGTTTTTTTCTATTTTTAATTCAAAAACAAAAGATGAAAAGCAAAGCAGGCAGAAAGTATCCAGCAGTACATCGGTACTTCTCTATATTTCCCTGTAATGAGCTTTAAGATGCAATAGCTGACAAAGCCGGTTGCAAACCCAAGGTAAATGCTAAAAGTAAGCGGCATTAATATCATCGTAATGAGACCCGGGATAAAATCGGTAAAGTCTTTCCAATTAATATGTTTCACTTCTTCACTCATCATGAGACCAATAGCAATAAGCACTGGCGCGGATGAAAAAGATGGCATGGAAGAAACTAGGGGATAGAAGAAAAAACATAGCATAAAACACAGGGCTGTAACGATGCTACTAAGTCCCGTTCTTCCTCCAACTTTAATACCAGATGCTGATTCTAAATGGATAGAGAGCGAGGTAGATCCAAGACAGGCTCCAAACATAGACCCAATCGTATCTGGTGTAAGAGCTTTTTTTATCTGAGGGATTTTGCCACTTGGAAATAAAAGTTTTCCTAGCAGTAAAATACCGGCGCTTGAATCAAACAACGTAACTAAAAAAATCGCGAGCAGTACTTTATAAAAAACAATACTGCCAAGATAAGAAAAATCAATAAGAAATAGTGTTGGCATGATAGATGGTGGCAAAGAAACAATACCATGAAAGGTAGAGAGTCCTAATAGTAAAGAGATGATCCAATTAACAAAAATCACAATTAGAAAAGCGCTTTTCATTCCCTTTTTCAATAAAAATAAAATGACAAAGGCTCCTGCTATGGAAAGATAAAAAGGTAGGTGATGGATAGAGCCTATTTGTAATAGACCATTTGGAATAGGAGTTACAACTCCAATTTGTTTTAATCCGACCATGATCAAAAAAAGTCCAACACCAATAATCAAACAGGTGAAAATTGGTTTTGGAATGCTGTTTAATATTTTTTGTCTGATATTAAAGATATTTAAAATAAGCAAAATAAATCCTGCAAAAAAACAAGCCGTTAAAATAAGGGAAGCAGAATTAGTATAAGACTGTGCAATGGAGTAAACAGCAAATGCAGATACGCCCATACCAGGAGCTATTGCAATCGGAAGATTGGCAAATAGTCCCATAAATAGCGTTGCAAAGGCTGTGATAAAAATTGTTACAACCATAATGGATCCAAAGTCAAGTCCCATATCATTTAAGATAAGGGGGTGAACCATGATGATATAAGCCATCGAAGAAAAGGTCGTGATGCCACTGATTATTTCTGTTTGAAATGTTTTTGAAATATTTTTCATCTTTTTAATTAAAAACGTTTATTTAAATTTTTTAATATAATATTTAGAAGGATTGGTGTGGTAAAATGAGAACAAACCTTTTAATATTTGCTTTTTTTTTCATGTTATGTTCGTGTGTGTCGCATAAAGATTATACATCGAATGTTATTCCTGTTTCTTCTGTTGAAGTAAATAAAAAAGATTATCCCGATTACTCGAATTTTTTTACTACTGGAAATTGGCCAAGTAGTAATTGGTGGAGTGTGTTTGAAGATAAACAACTGGCTCAATTAATCGAGATTGCTCTTCATAATAATCCATCATTAAAAAGTGCAGAATCAAAATATAGAGCAGCATATCAGGAGGCGCTAGTTGTTAGATCCAAATTATTTCCAACTCTGGATGCTGGCTTTTCCGATCAGGCTGAAAAATGGAGCAAAAATGGAAATTTGATTATCCCTGGTATTCCGCTAACAAATAACTTGATCAATAACATTGGTTTGAATTTCAACTACGAATTTGATTTTTGGGGCAAAAACAGAAAAACATATGAAGCAATGCTTGGAAGAGCAAATGCAAATTTAGCAGAAAAAAAACAAGCCGATCTGATGATTAGTA
>JACRBE010000050.1 GCA_016213235.1 Chlamydiales bacterium
ATATTAGACCAGAGTGTGTATGTCCCTTTTGGTGTGGGTTTACAGGATGAAAAAGATCAAAAGCAATTAACAAGAGCGCTGCAATACTATTTAAGCAAGGATAAAGTAAAAAAAATAAAAAACTATAGCGTCCTTGGGAATCAAGTGAACCTTGATTTTTTTCTTCCACAATTACCTCTTTTTTTTGAAGAGAGCGCAATCAAACATAGATTTGATAAAGAGCTATTTCGACAATATGCACTCGAAATAGGAACCGCTTTGAATGTGTTGGAAAAAGATCCAATCCAATTTAGACAAGATAGTTTTTTAAGCAAAAAGCACATAAAGAAACTAAAGCATAAAACGGTCACTGTTGGGCTTAGTGCAATTTTAATTTTA
The DNA here is from genome assembly GCA_016213235.1 of Chlamydiales bacterium. GTDB lineage: Bacteria > Chlamydiota > Chlamydiia > Chlamydiales > JACRBE01 > JACRBE01. The sequence continues at coordinate 379 of JACRBE010000050.1, forward strand.
GCCTCTTTATTTGCTGTTAGTAGAGCGATACTATATTTTCAAGTAAACAAAATAGAAAAACAGATTAATTCTATTATAGATCATACACACACAACAAATCTGCACAAGGTAAAGACAGGATTGATTACAAAGAATTTATTGTTTAATTGGATAGATCAACTAGATGAATTAAGAGATATTTTCGAGAAAAAAAATCCTGCTACTCATTTTCACAAGAGCCCGAGAAGGGTTTCTGAATTTTTATACTGGATGAGCAATCATCCGAAGTTACAAGAGGGCTTAAGAGTAGAAATGATTAAATATGAAATGGTTCAAAATCCTAATTTAGATAAACCCTATCAAGCTTTTTCGGTTAAAATACATCTCGCATTTTATACACCGGACCCACATATAGCACGAGACTTCCATAATTTTTTAATAGAGAAAAAGGATCCATTTATTGATGAAAAAAAAGATATTGTTTGGAATAGAGAAGGGGAAAAATATTCTTTCCAGTTCTTTCTCAAAAATCCTTCACCACATTAAAGGTGTAAAAAGTTATTTCTTTTTGGTTTATGCGATAAGTGGAATTTTCACCTTATCTTGTGGTGCTCTTTGTTATGATTTTTTTAAAAAAGAGAAAATCATTGCGGTATTGTTATCAGATGTAGAAGAGCTACTAAGCAAATCGGTACAGGTAGCTGAAGAAAATGAATATAAAACAGGCTATAAAGAGCTTTTTTTTGATGCGGACCCTCATTTTTTACATCAACAATTAGAGTCTCTGAGCTTTTTAAAAGGGGAAGTGGAGTTTTTAAAAACAATTGTAAATATGCCGGGATTTTCTCGTTTTGGTCCTATAAAAAAACGAATGGAATACCTCACTTCTAGAAACAATCAAATTTTATTAGAAGAAGTAAGTCGAAAGAGCAAATTTGGATTTTTAGAAATGGAATATAAAATGCACCATCCAATCGATGTAGATGAAGAAGACATAGAGAAAATATTGTCTACACTAGAAGATGTAGAGATAAAAAACAATCAGGCGCCTATGCAAAGACCACAACTTTTTATTAAAGAGTTTTCTATAACACGAAATATTAATCCCAATCGAAACGAAACATTTTTATTGGATATGAAGATTTTTCAAAGGGAGTTCACTAAGTGAAAAGAATCTATTTTCTTTTATTGCTACTTGTTGGTTGTGCACACCATCATGAGCAAATGCAGCTAACTTCCATTCAAATTCAAGATAAAAATAATGTGCAGGAAACAATTAGCATAAGAAGCAGGTTGCAATCGTTTGAAAAAGTAGATTTTTTATCTCCTCAACCATATGAAAAGGTGTTTCGCATCTATAAATATAAAGGAGGGGAGCAGTCTCTTTCAAAAATCACCTCTTATCATCAAAACGGTCATATACACGAATATCTGGAAGCAAGAAATAATCGTGCTTATGGACAATTTAAACGATGGCACGAGAATGGGACGATCAATATGGCGGCCCATGTGATAGAAGGTGCTGCCGATTTAACAGAAGAGTCCAAAGTATCCTGGGTGTTTGATGGGATAGCCCAGGTATATGATAACAAAGAAAATCTGGTTGCGTTGATTCCATATGAAAAAGGGCAGTTAGAGGGAGATGCAGTTTATTATTTTCCAAATAAGCAGATAAAAATGGTGATACCGTATCGTGATCATAAGAGGGAAGGTGTTATAAAACATTATAACGCAGATGGAGAGCTTGTTGCAGAGGAGATCTTCACCCAAGATGTGAAAAATGGGAATTCTTATTTTAATGATGAGAGTGGCGCTTCTTATGTGGAAGAATATTTGTCAGGTAAACTAGTTAATGGAAAATATTATTCACCGGACAAACAACTCGTTTGTGAGATTGTAAATGGTAGTGGAATAAAACCGATTTTTGAAAGAGGGAAGCTTAAGCGCAAAGAAGAATATCAACATGGAATACAAGAGGGTAGAGTTGAGAAATTTTCTGTTTTTGACACGCTAGAAAATGTATATCATATAAAAGATGGATTAAAACATGGAGATGAAACCATTTATTATCCGACTCTTTTTAAAGATAGGCAGCCGGAGAAAAAGCTTACAATCGATTGGGTCAAAGACGAAATCCAGGGGAAGGTAACTACTTGGTATGATAATGAAACAAAAGAGAGCGAAAGAGAGTATTCTCATAACCAAAAACATGGGATGGCTTTTGCATGGTATAAAGATGGACACATCATGTTGGTAGAACAATATGATGAGGACAAGTTAGTAAAAGGAAAATATTTTAAGAAAGAAGACTCAACGCCGATTTCTCAAGTAATTCAAGGAAATGGCATAGCGACTATTTTTGATGAAGATGGACATTTTGTAAAAAAAGCAACCTATAAAAATGGGGTTGTTTCAGATGAATAAGAAAAAAACAGCACTGAAAAAATGGGATCTTAGGTTGTCTTTTCTAGCATTAAGAGAAAAGATTTCACTTGAGCGAAGAAAAGAGGCCCATCAAGAATTATTCAACGTGCTTTCGCAAATACTAAAACCTTATTCTGTTATTTTGTCCTTTTGCTCCACTCCATTTGAAATTAACACGTGGCAAATCAATGAATGGATTTTGCAACACAAAAAGCTTGTATTACCAAGGGTAGAGGGCGAGGAGATCATTCCATATGAAGTAAAAGATCTTGAAAAGGATTTAGAAATATCAAAATGGAAGATTAAAGAGCCTCTGCGCTCTTGCTCTAGAATAGAGATGAGTAAGATCGATTGTGTTTTAGTTCCAGGTGTTTGCTTTGATACCGCGTATCATCGTATTGGATTTGGAAAAGGGCATTACGATCGTTTTTTAGAAAAAATGCCGCAAGCTCACAAAATAGGAATAGGATATAAAGAGCAGCAATTTACAGAAAATCTCCCAGCTCAAGACCATGATGTGCAATTAAAGCAAGTTTTTCTGTTTTAATTGTTTTACTTAGAAAATAAAGAAGAATTGGACTACATAATAGACGTCATTGACCGCAACAAGGAGCTTTATGGATTTTGTGGAGTTTGTCCCTGTTGCTTTTTCTTCACCTTGCAGATTTTATTCCCATCAGGACATCCAGATGCAGAAATGGTGGCTGCCTGTTGAACGTTGCTGTAAATGCCATACTCTGTTCCTTCCTGACAATACCATATGACCGTATAAGGCGTTAACACCTGATAGTTTTGCGTAGAAAAGGCGTCGCTAGCCTGATACCATTGATAGGTCTCCTGAGGCTGCAGTTGTACCGTGGCTAAATTGGTACCGTCAGCGCCTAAAATGACGACTTGCAATTTAAAAGGGCTGTCATTGATCAAGCGCATGCTTGCTGCAAAAACAAACACAGGAACAATAAACAGAGCAATTGCAAGCCATTTCATCATCAAATCCTTATTCTAAAGAAGCATATTTAAAATCTAAATAGCCCTCTTTTGTTACATTAATGTTTTTTAGGGTAGGATCCTTTGTATATACCCATTTAAGGTTAAATAAAGGAATTACAGGCATATCTTCAATAATGATTTCTTCTGCAGCTTTTAAGTACTGTGCGCGATCTTTTTGAGATGTTGCATAAAAAGAGTCGTTGATTGCTTTGCAATAGTTCAAACTTTCCCAATTGGTGTTGTTTGTTCCGGTGTTTTTTGTTTTAAATACATCAAGAAAGTTAACGCTATCATTAAAGTCTGCTACCCAAGAACCGTAACTTAAATCATAATTTTTTCTAGCAATAGTATCGAAATACACTTTTGGTTCAAGCGCATGTAGTTGGATGCTGATGCCTAATACTTCAAACCATTGTTGTTGAATTGCTTCTACAACTCTTTTTGCTCTTTCCTGTGGAGCAAAAATCAACTTTAACTGCGAAAAATCTTCTTTTGTATAACCACTTTCTGCAAGTCCTGTCTCAAAAAAAGAGACTGCGGCTTGATTGTCTCCGTCAGTGAAGTAAGGAGCTTCTTGTAAATCCATGGTTACAGGAACAATTCCCGTTGTTGGGGTTTGAGTTCCAAGCATAATATGATCAGCAATTTCTTTTCTGTTGATTGCTAAAGCAAGAGCCTTTCGAATATTTACATTTTTTAGTAGATCATGCTCGATATTGGTTCGAATCCAATAAGTGCCAAGAGCCGGCTCTGTTTGTAATTTGCTTTCTTCTTGAAGAGATTGTATTGCATCAAGAGGAATAATTGAAAAAGGAGACCCGGACCAGTTAAGATCTTCTTGTTCAAACATGTTTAGTTCTGTATTTTCATTAACCATGATCATTTCAATTTCTTTGAGCTGAACACTGTTGCTATCCCAATACTTTTTGTTTTTTTGAGCTACGATCTTATCTTGGTGACTCCAAGCAGTTAAAATAAATGGACCGCTAGCTACATATTGATCTACAGACCTGCTCCAGTTTGGGCTGGCGCGGTCTACTTTTTCGTTAACAGGGAAACAGACTGGTAGTGCTAGCACCTTTTCAAAAAAAGGAACTGGTTTTTCCAGAGAAATAGTAAATGTTTTGTCATCGATGCAGGTGATGCCAAGTAAACTAGAAGGAAGGTTTCCTTCTTTAACAGCTTTTGCGTTTCTAATTACAAAAAGCTGATAAGCATACTCAGAATGAAAATTAGGGGATAAGGATTCTTTAAAAGAATATGCAAAATCATAGGAGGTAATTTTATCTCCATTGGACCAAAAAGCATCTTTTAATTTTATGGTGTATGTTTTTCCATCTTGGGATTTAACAATCGATTCTGCAAGAGCTAAAGAATATGCGTCGTTTTTTTCTGTTCTTACTAACCCATCATGAAACATCTTAACAAGGTTAATATCTGTCAGATTTCTGACTTTTCTAGGATCAAGAGACTGTGGCTCTGTCACGATGTTTATTTTTAATACTTGTTGTTTTTGACGATAATTTTTATTGTTTTCTTTTGAAGAATGGCAGGAGGTAATAATACAACTAAGAACCAAAATGCCAAAGAAAGATATAATTTTTTTTGTTTTCATACGACCTCTATCCAAAAATATAGGTATTGCTTGTTTTGTTTTATAACATTAATTTTTTAACTGTAGGACTTAATTTTTTTAAATTCAACATTCTTTAATAAATTATGACTAGTGCAATAGCAATAACAGCGACCCCTATATTAAATACACCTGATTTTTCTTTTGTTTATGGAGCGGTAGATGGTAGTTTGCTTCTTGATCAAAAAGGTTTTTTTAGACCCCTAGAAATGATAGTTTTTCCAAATACGGTATTTACCGTTGTAAAACAGCATGGGCAGTATATTTTGGAAGTAACAACAAAAGAATACTTGTCTCAAAAAAAATTATTTATTGATAAGAGGTTTGTTTCCATTACAACAGATAAGCCGCCCGAAAGAACGATCAGCTTACCTGCTTTTGAAGAAATAAAAAACAAGCTGCTTGTTCATGTAGGGCGTCCCTATGTGTGGGGTGGAAATATGCTAGAGGCTCTTGATAAGATAAATGAATATTATCCAACAAAACAGCTCAGTCCCTACGAGAATATAATCAAAGTCTGTGATGGTATTGATTGTTCAGGGCTTCTTTATTATGCTACAAATGGTTTTGTTCCCCGGAACACAAAAGAGATGTGTTTCTTTGGCAGAAGCATTCCAATAGAAAATAAACAAATAGAAGATATGAGTCTAAAACCACTAGATATGATTTTGGATAAAGGACATGTAGTTTTTGTACTAGATGAAAGGTATTGCATCCAATCAAAAGAAAAGTTTGGAGTATATATAGCTCCTACTAGAAATATCCTAAGCTCGTTATTTCGAAGAAAAAAACCAAGAAATCAATGGGATTTAGAGTTAGAAAACGATATTTTTATTATTAATCGATGGGTAAACGTTGAAGAGTAATAATTTACTTAGGATAATTAGAGCTATCTTAAGAACTTGTTTTGATCTTAAAGTGTCTTTCTTATAAGCAATTAATAATGAGCCTCTCAAAAACAGAGATCACATTGGGAAATCTGTGGAGGAGGATGTGGAATTCGTTGGCCTGAAATTGATGAAGATTGAAGCACCGAAGGACTGTTGCGAGGTTCTCCAGCCCCAAATGCAACTAATGTTAGAGCATCAAAAAAACTACAAAATGAAACCGATCGTTCCAAGAGACGTCTTAAGAGGACAACTAAATTGAAATCTGACGGATAATTTTTTTTTCGGAATCCATTTATAGAGTCGATTAAGTATAGACTAGAATATAGCTCAATTTTGTTTGAACATTATCTGTCTATACATATAATCCATAAAAAAAATTTTGGAGAAATATGTCTTTTTTTTCTTCTATTCAACCATATTTCAAAGTGTTTTTTTTTAGCGTTCTTGGGCCAATGATTTATTTAAGTTTTTTTGCCTATGCTTTTACTATAGCAGGCCTTAAGTTATCGGAGGCTTGGAAAAAAAAACAAACTAAACAAATCTGGTTTTGTCTATGGATAGTTCTATTAGGGATTTATTTCTTAATGGTGGGACTTGCTGAATGCATATAAGTTATATATTTCCTTGATCTATGATAATAGAAAGTATAGAGGTTTTTGCTGGTGCGCTTGTTTGGGTGCTTCCCTTTTCTGGAGCAAAACAACTAGGAGGTATCATAATAGGAGATGGGCTTCGAAGAGCTTTTAATGGGTTGGAAGAAATAGACAAGGAAAAGCAAGAAAGGTCTTCAAGATAAATTAATCTATAAAACGATCTTCAAAAATCTTTAATAGACGTAAGAGCTCCTTTTCATTTTCAGAAATAGGTTTTTCTTCCATCTCTTTTTGAACACTACCAAACGAAAATTGGGTTAAAAAGGATTCAATTGTCATAGAAAGGCCACCAAGCGCTTCAATTTGCTTTCTTAAAAAGTTGTCAGACGTAACTACCGTCTGATTTTTTTTATATTTGCTGAACTCGATCATTTCTATGATGTAATCATCAGCTGACTTGGAAGTAGGGGAATAAACAATTTCTACATTTTTTAAAATGGCTTTAGAAGGGTAGCATTCCGAGTGATCTTGATGGCTATCAAAAACAATACAGGCCTGTATGTTAAAATGAGCGCATAGCCTGCTAATCAATTGAATTACATGTTTGCGATCTTTTTCTAATGATTGAGCACTCTTTTTATAACGGAAAAGAAAATTATAACCATCGATAATATATTGCATCGATTAGCAAGAGTTTAATTGCGTTTTGTGAACAAGGCTCTCTAGTGTTGCAATTAGTTTGTCTAACGCTTTGCGACGATGGGAAATGCGGTTTTTTACATCTTCTTCTAATTCAGCAATTGTTTTGTTATAATCATATTTCATAAAAATAGGATCATAGCCAAAACCATTTCTGCCGCGCTCTTCATGAGCAATAGTACCTTCTAAAAAACCATGGGTGGTCTTTATAATTTTATGTGATGCTGCTAGCACAATCACACATTCAAAATAGGCAGCGCGTTGGTTTTCTTGAAGAAGCTGCATTTTATCGAGAAGTTTTTTCCTGTTCTCTGCATCTGTAGCATCTCCACCGGCATATCGCGCGCTGTATATGCCAGGCTCTCCCCCGATAGAAGGCACAACAAGACCAGAATCATCAGCAAGCACCAGCTCATTTAAGGCATTTGCAGCATGACTTGCTTTAATAATGGCATTTTCTTCAAATGACAGGCCCGTTTCTTCAGGAGGAATATAGTTTGGAAAGTCTCTCAACGAATAAAGGTCTATGCCGGACAGGTTCTTTAGCATAGCCTTATATTCTCGAAATTTATGAAAGTTAGTGGTTGCGATAATCAGCTTCATGTATTAATCAAGATAACTTTTTATGTCCGTTATGGTCCATTCTTCACTCCCGATAATACAATGATCACCAATTTTACGCCCTTTTAAACTTTGTGCAATTTTTGACTGAAAAGATAAGATATTTTGTTCTACATCGGCATCCCAAGGTCCGAGCAGGGTATAAGTAGTAGTTTTTCCCTGTGGATTTTTAAACACAATAACATTGCCTACGCCAACTATATCTGTATTTATATCATCTTTTGTAAGCACGCGAGCTTGACTGACCTGATCAGACAAAAACTTTAATTCGCTTTGCAGTCGTTGACGTCTTTCAAGTGCAAATTTATATTCGCTATTTTCTCTTAAGTCTCCGTGCGATCTAGCAACTTCGATTTCTCTTGCATTATCTACGGTTTCTACTGTAGCTATTTGATGGATTCTCTCTTTAACCTTGAAAAATCCTTCGTCTGTTGTCCAAATAATAGACTCATCTTCGTCGTGATTTTTATTAGACACAATAAGAGAAGGGTGAGCTACTTCTGCAAGAGATTGCAAAATCTTTTTATCATGATCTGTCAGTGACAAACATTTAGATGCAAGTAATAGAAATTCTTTTACGATGTCTTTATTAGCATGTTGAAAAATATGACGAATCATGCTGTATCTGCCATTTATCAGCATTAAATGCATCTTTTTTATTAATTCTCTATACTTTTCATCTGACTCTATACGATGCATTAATGTAAAAAATATTTCTAATAAGTAGTTTCTACCTTCATGGTCACTAAGAGGAATTGCTTCTTCTTTATCATGTAAAACTTTTTGCAGATACCACAAAACCGCATGGGGGTATTGCTGTGGAGAGCTAGTTATTTCTTGCAAACGTAGAGTGAGCTCTTTTTCTTTTTTACTTTTTAGTAGTTCTATCAGAATATAATCTCGAATTGGGTTATGATCGATAGAAGATAGTAAATTCAAAAAAATGGATTCCCAATCAGAGCGAAGCTTTCTTACTAAGACTAAGGCGCGTTTTTTAAAAGCGATAATATCTAATGAATTAATAATAGTTTCTATATTTGTTAGTTTTTTAATTAACTCATTGTCAGAGAAGTTTTCATCATTAGGAGATAAATCTTGTAAAAAGAATCGCACTTCTAATTCTTGAGAGGTGGTCAGTTCGTGTTGTAAAAGAATTTGAGTTAGCTCTTCTTTTAGATTGTTGACAAACTCTTCGTTTTTTAAAGAAGAGGGGAAGTCTCTTAAAAAAGAATAGACCATTTCAATCATTGTTGTAACAGAAGGTTTTTTCTTTAATGCTTGTTGCAAGCGCTCTTCATGTGAAACTTCTGCTTCTCGTAATTTAAAGAGATCTTTAATGTTTGTGGGGACTTCTATCATGGTGTCTTTTTTTAATTTCGTCCTTGCTTGTTGCCACCATTTAGACCAATCCTCTTCCGCTATAACAAGGCCGCAAAGTTCATCTTTAATTTCAGAAGCAGCTTTAGGGCCTAAATCCCTTAATAAAATTCTAATCACAAACACGGGGTCTTGTTTTGCTTTCTCTTCTAGGGAATCCGGAGCGCCAAAACGTCTAGATAAAAAGTGGTCTTTAGGAAGGGGAAGAAGGGTGTGAAAAGCATTGGCAAAAGATAAATCTTTTCTGCCTGCAACATAATCAAATTCAAGGGATATTTGCTCTCTTGTAAGAGAAACTTCCATGATTTCTCCAACGCCCCAACCAGCAGTGTGGAATACAAAGTTTCCAGCTTCCATGTGAGTTAAGAGCTCAAAATTACTGATAGCATATCGAAAAGATGGATGATCTTTTAATCCAATGAGTCGTATTTTTTGGTGAAAATAGTGGTGAGTTCCATATCTATCTTGTAAATAGTCCATCACTTTTTGTCTAAGAGAGGCGTCATTTGTTGTTTGCATGTCAACTACGGTTTTAAAAATCTCATGCTTGGCATTTGATTCTGGTAGGCTCTCCCACAGGGGAAGGACATGTTCCACATAACACCCAAAAGAATCTCCCAGAGTAGACTCTTTGATTGCTTTTAAAATTTGTTTAAGTTCTTCGATGTCAATTTCGTCCCCCATACAATATTCTTCCCATAACGAGACGATAGATGGGAGGCGTTGATTTGAGATATGTTCTTGAATTTGCTTCAGATATTCCATGTAGACCTTAAATTGATTTGAAAATTAGCTTCTTAACAAGGGAGTATAAGACAATCTGTAGTTATTTTCAATGGTGCCAAGTAAAGATAAATTTAATAACAAAAACAATTTTAGTGTATCACGAGGAGCTCATTAACTAACTGGCATGGTTCAAGTAGGATAGAGAAATCTGTAGGTCGTAAGGCGAAAAGTTGGGGCTCCACTCGCAAAGGAGCTCATACATTCCATTCACTAGAAAAAGTTGATTTTAGAGTAAAAAATTGTTTTGTGCCAATTCTATGTTAGTTTTGCAATTGCTTCATTAGTTAAAAAATGTATACTTGCCTTTTCATTCGAGAAAAGGCGATAGGTAAAAGGATGCCTAAAATATCCCAGTTTTTTGGAATTTTAATCTTTATGTATTTTCGAGATCATGCTCCGCCTCATTTTCACGCAAAGTATGGAAGTTATGAGGGGGTTATTGGGTTAAATCCGATTAGATTGATAGAAGGAAATTTACCACCACGCGTTTTAGGACTTGTGATAGAATGGGCAACGTTGTATTCCGTAGAATTAACCAATGCTTGGAATCAAGCTGCAAAAGGGCAGACAATTCCAAAGGTGCCGCCATTAGCATAGGGGTTTGCTATGAATTTTAGCCCAGTTAGAATCGTTGCTTGTGAAGCAAAACCAAACTACATCTTATGGGTCCGTTTTGATGATGGGATCGAGGGAGAAGTCAATCTTTCCAATTTGGTTGGCCAAGGTGTATTTAAGGCTTGGGAATCACCTGATTTTTGGCAATCAGTGAAAATAGATCCGGAAAGCGAAACTGTTTCTTGGGGAGAGGAAATTGATCTCGATCCTTATGTCTTAAAACAAGAAATCATAGACTCTCAGAATCCACATAGAACGCATGGCTCAAAGAATCAAGACAAAAGAAATCCTTTTAAATAAATGCAACGCTGTCAAGTCATATCGGGCTATTATATCAAATTATCAGAGAATATTTTTTCGAGAAAAGCAATATTCTTCTTTTTAATTTTCTCTCGCAAAACAGCTTTTACCTAGAATTGCTGAACAGGAATTGCGACTTGTTTTTCGGCTGGAAGTTTATCGTTAAAATGCGATAGGATCGACTTCTAAAAATGAATAGTTGGAGTCGCATTATGTTAATTAAGGTAAAAAAAGGGAAAAACATCCCTTTTTCTAAAATTATACATCATGACCTAAAAGATTGTACCAGTGCAAAAAAAGCAGGCATCTATTTAGAACCTCTTAGTTATATGCGTTTTGTATTGCATAAAAAAGTAGGGGACAAAGTAAAAATAGGCGAACCTGTTTTAGCAGATGCATCTGTTTTAGATAGACAATTTGTTTCTCCCATTCAAGGAACAATCACAGATATTGTAAGAGGAGAAAAAAGGAAACTCATTGCAGTATTAATAGAAAAAGAAGGTGAAGAATTTTATGCTCATCAACCAGTTAACATAGAAACGTGCACAAAAGACAATTTGCTCAGCCTATGGGCGGCGTCAGGTGTTTTTTCTCAAATAAAAATGAGGCCTTGTGATGTACTTGCAAAAATAGATACGTTGCCAAAAAGCATTTTTATCAAGGCTGTAGAAAGCGCCGCCTATTTGCCATCACCACATCTGGAGGTGGAAAAATTCAAAGAAGATTTTTTGTTTGGAATAAAAGCGTTAAGAAAACTGGGGGTGCCTATTCATGTTGTCCATGATGGGCAACAGGAAATTTTTAATGAGTTGCAAGGAGTCTCTTTACATACAGTAAAAGGACCTGTTCCTGCAAGCAATCCGAGCGTACACATTTATCATATTGACCCCGTTTACGATATTACAGATATTCGATGGACGCTCACCACCCATGATGTAATTTGTATTGGCAAAGTTACAAGAACAGGAACGATACATCATCAAACGGTAATTGCTCTCGTCGGCGATGGAGTCCCTGAAGAAAAAAATGGCCTTTATCTAGTCAATAAGGGGATTTGTGCTCAGGAATTACACTTGTTTGGTGATGCAACAAGAGTAATATCTGGGGATCCTCTTCGTGGAAGTTTGGTTGGAAATAATGGAGTATTGGGAATGAATGATGTCGCCTTTTCCATTGTTCCAGAAGCAAAAGAAAAAAGAGAATGGTTGCATTTTTTTAGGTTAGGATGGAATAAATTTACATTAACAAACACTTATCTTTCTGCTCTGAAAGCAAGTCAGAGCGGTGTTTCATTTGATACACATCAGCATGGAGAAAATAGAGCTTTTGTTGATACGGAAATTTATGATAAAGTTTTCCCTTTAAAGATACCTGTTGTTCTTCTGGTAAAAGCATTGATTGCAAAAGATTATGAAAAAGCAATTAAACTGGGATTGCTAGAAGTAGCAAGCGAAGACTTTGCCTTGCCTACGTTTATTTGTCCAAGTAAAATAGATATGGTTTCCATTGTAAAAGAGGGGCTTCAAAAGGTAGCAGAGCAATATATATAATCGTTCATGAAAAAGCTCTTATCCTTTTTATTTTCTATTATTATCTGTTTTTGTTTTAGTGACGATATTCAGCAGCTCTATGATGACTTGAAGCTGATAGAAACAATCGACAAAGATCTCAAAAAAGATCTTCCCCTGATTTATAACAACATTATGCTGGGCGGGTATATCAATATGCCCTCTGCAAGAATGAACCCTGCTGGAACCATTGGAGTTTCTTTTGCAGATAATCCGCCCTATTTTATTTATAACTTAAACTTTCAACCTTTTTCATTTATTGAACTGTCTGGTAACTATCGAGTTTTTGTTGGTCAAAAAGAGTCCAACTTTGGAAATATGGGTTTTGGAGATGATGCAGATAGAACAGCAAATGTTAAATTTGGCATTCAACCTCCGCTATATGGGTATCACTATCTTCCCGATATAGCCATTGGTTTTGAGGATTTCTATGGATCAAGGCGTTTTTATGCCCCATTTTTAGTAATTACAGAAGAAATACCGGATATTGGACTTGAGTTAACGCTTGGATATGGAAAAGGAAGATTGAAAAATGTTTTTGGAGGGCTCGCATGGTCTCCCTGGAGGCCAAAACAACTCCCCTTTTTAAAAGATGTTACATTTTTAGTCGAATACGATGGCATTAACTATAAGCATCATCCGCATGAACATGCAGCTGGCAGATCGGTCCGCTCCAGGATTAATGCTGGCGTTGCCCTTACGCTGAGAAATGTTATTCAGTTAAAAGTAAGTTCTCTAAGAGGGGAAGAAGTTGCAGCAATGGGAAGCCTTTACTACAATTTTGGATATACAAATGGACTCTTTCCTAAAAAAGATGATCCGCCACTTTATTCTGCTCCTCAAAATTTTGAACCAATTGGACCGCTTAGGCAAGAGAAAGAACTCGCAAAAGAACTAGCTTTTGCTCTGAATAAACAAGGTTTTCATCTGGTAAGCAGTTATCTTGGATATTCGCAAAAAGATGAAAAAACGCTATGGCTCAAAATAATCAATATGACTTATTGGAGGAACGCTGATGTGAAAGAGAGATTAGAGTTTTTACTCTCACATCTGATGCCTTCTAATATCGATAAGGTGATTGTTGTCATAGAAGAAAATGGCGTTAATATAGAGGGGTATGTATATGAAAGCGCTTACCTGCAAAAGTTTAAAGATGGCAAAATAGGAAAACCGGAACTAGAGGTGCTATCTCCTCAGATAGAAAGTCCTGCTTTGCCATCCAAATATGAAGCCTCTTGTATCTATTATCAAAGAAAAAGCCCTTGGACTATTACCATGCGGCCAAGAATCCTTACTTTTTTTGGAAGTGTAAAAGGAAAATTGAAATACACCCTAGGGTGGGTGCTGAATCCGGATGGTTATTTGTTAGACTCCGTCTATTATAATGTGCAAGCAGCCTATAATGCGTTGTCCTCTCTGTCAGATGTAGGAGATAAAGATCAGTATAATCCATCGCAATTGTTAAATGTAAGAACGGATGCTGTAAATTATTATAAAACTCAAACAGTTAGCTTGGAACACGCCTATTTACAAAAAGGATGGAACATGGGCTGTGGTTTTTTTTCAAGGCTGGCCTGTGGCTATTTTGAAGTCGCTTATGCCGGACTAGCCGGTGAAGTATTATATTATCCCATAAAATCTAACCTGGC
>JACRBE010000054.1 GCA_016213235.1 Chlamydiales bacterium
CCGGAATCAAGTCTTACTCCTAAAAGTTCATGACCATGTTTTCTTAAGTCTTTTGCTACTTCTATCGCTTTTTTAGTCCCTTCCACTGAATCATAGGTATCAATTAACAGTACACTATTTCCAGGCATATGCTTTGCAAATGCGATAAAAGCATCCTTTTCTTCATCAAAAGCCATTACCCAGCTATGCGCTTGCGTCCCTTTCACCGGGATATTATATTTTTTTCCTGCAATCACATTGGAAGTAGAAGCACAACCTCCAATAAATGCAGCTCTTGAGGCAGTAATAGCGCCATCTACCCCTTGAGCCCTTCTCATACCAAATTCCACTACTTCGTTTGGAGCTGCTGCAAGATTAATTCTTGCAGATTTTGTTGCAATGAGTGTTTGAAAGTTCATGATATTCAGTAGAGGGCTTTCTAATAATTGTGCATGTAAAATAGGTCCTGTTACCCGAATGAGTGGCTCACTTGGAAAAACAATAGTACCCTCTTCTACTGCATCTATATTTAACTTAAAAGAAAACGTCGCCAAAAAATCAAGAAAATCACGAGAAAAAAGGAGATCATTATCAGCCCCTTTTAAGGAGGCCAAATACGCAATATCATCCTGTGTAAAGTGAAACTTTTCTATAAATTCAATCAAGGTTTCCAGTCCTGCAGAAACTGCGAATTCTCCTTGAAAAGGCTTTTTACGAAAAAAATAGTAAAAAGAAGCCTCTTTCTCATGAATATTTTCCTTCCAATAACAATAAGCCATTGTCAGCTGATATAAGTCGGTTAATAGTGCTAAAGATTCATTTTGCATAAGCATTTGTTTGTTGCATCTGTTTGATTAGTTCACTTCGCTGTTTTTTCAAAAGAGTTATTTGCTGGTCTATTTTAGCTGCTATCTCATTACAAGCATCTGCAAATTGCCAATATCTTCTTGCATCTGTTAACATCCCATTTTCAAATTGTAATCGATCGCCCTGATCTTGAGCTCTGACCGCTTTTGCTTTATAAGTATCCCTTTCATTTTCTAATCGCTTAATTTGGTCATCGAGATAGTCTAATTGTTGCTGTTGCTGTAATTGACTTTCTTTAGCTGCATTGATTTCTGTAGATTGTTCTACCGCCCTAGCTACTGCCACATTAAACACGATAGAAATAAAATAAATGAGCCAATACACGCCTTATTACTCTCCTGATTTATTGGTAGGGCACTCCCAATTTCTACATTTTGAATACTTATCTTCATTGGCAAATCCACAATACATGCAATACCAGGAATTATCCTTTTTTTGGCAACTAGTATGTCGTTTGGACTCCAACGAGACAAAAGGATAAGAAAAAAGAAGAATAAATACCAAGACATAAAAATGCATAAAAAGCTCCTTTTCTGCATCAAACATTTCAAGTTAATCGTGGAGTTAATTATAATCAACTCTGATATGAAGAACCAAACAAATCATTTTTTTATTTTTTTTATTTTTTTTCCAATGTTCCTTTTTGGATCTTTTCGCATGGATGATCGTTTAGCTAGTGCCAAAAATGGGGATTTTGTTGTTTTTCAAATCAACCAGTTGATAACGCTCATCGTGATTAAAAAAATAGAAAAAGAGCGGTTATATATAGAAGAGATTTGTATTCCCAATACCAACCATTCCATCAAAGATTGGAAAAGATGGGTGGAGCAAAAAGCGCCAGGGCATACCTCTTGGATTAGCTACCAAATAGACCTTACTAACAAGAAAATTAATGATGCTTATAGCTTAACTCAAAAAAGCAAAATAGCCCTTTCTGCAGAAGATTCATTTATATTAAAATTATTTGAACTTTCTTTTGACTTGATCCCTGATAAGAACAGAAGAAAAATAGGGCCTGAACCAATGGATGGAAGCCTTGACACAAGAAAGATTTGGACACCTCTCCTTGTAATGGAAGGAAAAAAAATAAGTAGTCCTATTATAGAAGCAACAACTGCTACCTGGCCCAAGGATAATAGCGAACTTAGTGGAAAAAAAATAGAATGTTATTTTTTTCAAGAAAAAGACTCTTTTCCTCTCCCTTTTTGGATACAAATTACCGATGATTCAGAAGCTAGATTTAATATTATCGGTATTGATTGTGGGAAAAACCTTTATAATAACAAATAAGAATTTCCTCTGGTAATTTTCCCTTATCTATATTAAAATTCTTAAACTTTATTCTTGAGGGAAAATGTACTCTTTTCGCAAATCAAAAAAAATGCTTCGCATCCTAATGCAACAATATCGGAAAAAGAAAAAAAATCTTTCTCCTGAGAGCGAGCAAGAGATTATTCGCGAACTAAGATGTTTACAAGACTCTATTTTAAAAGATGATAAAGTGGCTGCTGCCCAGTTTGCCAAACAGGCAGAACGATTTACAAAAACCCATTTAAAAAAGAACACATTTGACCATATTATCGAGATAGCTTTTGCTCTGTTATTTGCGCTTTTTATTGCCATTGTCATTCGACAAATGTGGTTTGAATTCTACGAAATTCCTACTGGTTCTATGCGTCCTACATTGCAAGAAAAAGATCGTTTGGTCGTTTCCAAGACGCAATTTGGTATCAATTTCCCCCTAACTCCAAAACATTTTTATTTCGATCAAGCAGATGTAGAGCGAAATGGTATTATCGTTTTTACTGGCCAGGACATGGACATTCGAGATGTAGACACCATGTATTTCTACATTTTCCCAGGAAAAAAGCAATATATCAAGCGACTCATGGGGAAACCGGGAGATACTCTTTATTTCTACGGTGGTCAACTATATGGTATTGATAAAGAGGATAATGATATTACGGGGCAGCTGCAGCCTGCGATGCTAGATAATGTCAATCACGTGCCCTTTATCCAGTTTGATGGTAAAGTCATTACCCCTATGCCCCCTGTTGGAGGGATATATTCTCCTGTGATCTTCTATCAAATGAATCTTCCTGTAGCAAAAATGTTTGTTAATCCTTTCCATCAAATCGATACGCAAATGCTATATAAAACAGTCACTCCTACGAAAATGGAGTATTACGATTTATGGGGTTTCAAGCATTATGCAATGACAAGAATACTTTCTGCTAGTGAACTCCAAAAATTGTATCCTTCTTTAATAATGTCTGAAAAAACAGATTATTATCTGCAATTTGTCCATCATCCTAATTTATCAAATGGGAAACTAGAAAAAGATTTGTTCGGACGGATTAGGCCAAATTTAGGGCTGATGTATACCTATCTTCCCCTTCAAGAAGAGCACTTAAAAAACCTCTTTCAAAATTTATACACAGCTAGGTTTATTGTGAACAATGGTTTTGCAAGACGTTATGGAAATCCAGAAATGAGTCAGCAAAATAAGCATTTTTATCCCTATTTTCCCGGTATTCCTAATGGTTGTTATGAATTTATGGATGGCAAAGTCTATCAGATCAAATGGCAAGGGCTTTCCGTAAAGCTATCGGACAATCATCCTCTTTATCAATTTGATATTGCACGCCTTGTTACTTTATTTAATCTTGGTATTGAGTTTGACACTAGATTTAATCCGGGGATGTTACCGATTAATATCTTGCCCTCCCGTTTTGCATTTTATAAAGAAGGTGGTTTGTATGTAATGGGGAAAAAGATCTTTGATAGTACAGATCCTACGCTGCAGTCCTTTATTAAAAGTGAAATGCAAAAAGCATCTTCTAATTCTTCTTATAAGCCATTTATTGATGATAAACCTCCTATGGTAAATGGAACGATAAGCAAAGAGTTTATCAAACAATATGGCATTACCATTCCAGATGGGCAATATCTAGTGCTTGGGGATAATTATGCAATGAGTGCAGACAGCAGAGATTTTGGATTTGTGCCACAAGGTAATTTAAGAGGAGTCCCTACCTTTATTTTTTGGCCTTTTGGAGATCGTTTTGGAGCTTTGCACCAACCTTCTTACCCAATATTTACAGCTCCAAGGGTTGCAATTTGGGGCCTTGCATTAATTGTTTATTTAATATGGAGAATTTTTCACAATAAACGGCATCGGCTACCATATAAAGAGTTAGAATAGAACTAACTGATTCTAATTACTAATACTGTAATATTGTCTTGTGATGTTGTAAGCGCTTTTCTTACTAATTTTTTAGCAATATTATCTGTTTGTATACTAGTAGCTACTACATCTACGATATCATCTTCTTGCAAGTAATCTTTTAATCCATCGCAAGCTAAAACAAGAATATCACCCGCCTTAACAGGTGCTACCGTCATTTTTGGTTTATGGATTACCCCGGCTTCTCCGGTTTCACTTGTTGTTTTATCTAAATCACCAAGCGCCCTACTAACATTTGTTCCTGTATCAGGAGGAAATCTCAAATCTTTTCTACAAGGAACCGATGCATCAAATATATCTCTACCTGTTATTGTAGGCCACTTTGTGGCTATTGTTTCATCATGCAATGCAATAGCAGCTCGTAGCGCCTCTTTTTGATCTGCCCAATCTCTTACAACAGAAAGTGGCACGGATTTTACCTGCTGACCAATTTTTCTATAAATATTTGATTCACTGTCTCCTAGTGTTGCTGTGTAGGCCAAATGAGTTGTTTTATCAATAAAGGTAATAACAGCAGTAGATCCTTGTGAAGACATGATGTCCCTTCTAGTATAATCGATTATGTCACTATGAATTTCATCTATTAAACTCTCAAATGCTCTAAAAACATCCCCTTTACACTCTGCTAATTTTGCTGGGAATCTCTCTTTAAATTGAAGCGCTGCATAATTAGATGCTATAGAACCCAAGTGCCCATCAAATACGGCAGCGAGCATCCCTGACTCGACTTCCACAAAAAGATGTGCATCTTCCATGGTTGGTCTATATTTCTTATTTAGTGCTTCATAATGTTGCTGAGAGAATGTAAGTATCGTATCATCCACAACTACATCCAAAGATTCTTCTATCGTTGCATAAACACCCAGTTCACCTGGCGTTGCTCCTTCTATGTGTTCCCTGATTGCTTTTGCAAAATTCTTCTGCATTTTTCTACTTTCTTCTTCTTGGGAAAGCGTTTCTCCTCTTGGAGTCCAGAAAGCATTATGAGGGGCATGATCTAATATAGAGGAAACACTTTGTGATGAAGCTTCATCATATTCTTCTAAAACCTCTTCCGCACCAAAAAAGATCTCTTTAACGCTTGTTGCTATTTGTGTAAAAATATCTCCAAAAGATGTGTTATTACAAACTTCCACACGACTTTCATCCAGTATGCTTTCTTGTGAAACCCTCTCAACATCACTAAAAGATCTGATTGTTTTTCCTATCAGATCCTTATCCAATTCTTCTATCGGGGTATCGTTTAGGTAATCTGCATAATAGATACCTTCCAGCCCTGGGAAGGTATTTTCAAGAGCTTGCATGCGATCTCTCTGTGCAATGGTAGTATCCATGGTTTTTACCATTTTCCTATTAATTATAAGAATTATAGAAAGTAATATTAAAAAAAACTAATTATAAACATTCTAATTTGTTCTATCTGGTGTACGCTCTTATTCCTAAAGAATCGGTATATCTTTCAAGGGTTTTTTCAAATGTTTCAGAGTGCTTTTCCAGTCTTGTACGGGCTTTTACTAATAAAGCCTGTATGCCATCCGCCCTCCACAATTCTTGCATTTTTTCATCTGTACTGTGCATATACCTAAAACAGTTTTCGAGTTGCTTTTTACGCATTTCAATAGATAAAAATTTGCTAAGAAGTTTTGTTTTGACATAATTATGTTTATCCGAACTGAAGATACAACCAAGCGCTGCCCTTAAAGCCAGCTTGCTATTTTCATACATGCAGTTACCGACCTTCTGGGGTGTTCTATAGTCCAGATTAATCATAAATTCCATGCAATGCTCATCATCCGAGATACAATCTATTTCTTCATCTTGGGACAGCATCATAGGCAACTCCCAGTAAAAATGGTAGTCAGTCGACGGCATTGTTTCAATTGATGTTAAGAGTATGGGAAATCGACACATGATGGTGCGTATCATTTCTTCTGTCACTTTTGATGGGTCTATTCTATGACATCCTAGCCCATTATTACGATCACATACAATCATCATGTCTTTGTAAAAAACAATAGAAAATCCATGGTTAACACGAGTCAGTGGCATGATGGTAAGATTACCTGCCCGGATGCCGGTTACAAGTTCTTCAACAGAGCGATTGGTATCATACGCCCTTGTTAAGGCGTTTCTTAAAGTCTCTTGCTGCTCCGGCAACATCATCTCAGATATAAAAGGGTGTGGTGTAGAAAGAAGTTGTGCCCATTCTTTATAAAATAAAGAAGAATAGAAATGTGTTACAGTTATGGTTCGATCTCCTACCAGGATTTTGTCATCAAAGCTGTTAACATGTCCCAGCATTTTTAGTTGTAAAGTTGTTTCGGATACAGGGTCAGGTCCTACAAGGCTTGCAATGGCGCTAAAATCGTTAGCAGCGGCTATTGTATAGGGAGTATGGCTATTGGTAGTGTCAGGAGCTAGCCTATTAGCCCCTCTTTCAAGAAGAAGTTTAACACAATCCATATTGCCCGCAACTACAGCAGCGCGAAGAGCCCCATCATAGGATGCAGACAAGTCAACATCGGCGCTTAAAAATTCTTTGATACGATGCGGTGCATATAGAATAACAAAAGGAAAAGCTTTGCTCATCTTATCTTGACTCGGACAAGCTTCATGACGTAATAGGATAGCTGCAACTGAATCGGAACCTGCGAGCAACGCTCCATCCAGGGCCTTTGTTTTAACTTCCGGTGTGAATTCAAATGTAGTAAGAAGGAATTCAACAAAAGCAGTATCCGCGACATTTACAGCTTTGGCAAGACCTTTTGTTAGAGCATCCATATTTGTTGTTCTAGCCCCATACCATAACAGATATTTTATAAATAAACTTGAATCAGTTTCTAGAGCTCTATCCAGGGCCTTTGTTTTAACTTCTGGTGTGAATAGTGTAGTAAGAAGAAGTTCAAGAAGAGCCGTATCTGCGATATTTACAACTTTGACAAGCCCTTTTGTTAGAGCATCCACATTTGTTGTTCTAGCTCCATGCTCTAACAGACATTGTATACATAAACTTGAATCAGTTTCTAGAGCTCCATCTAGGGCCTTTGTTTTAACTTCCGGTGTGAATTCAAATGTAATAAGAAGAAGTTCAAGAAGAGCGGTATCTGCGACATTTACAGCTTTGACAAGAACTTTTATTAGAGCATCCATATCTGTTGTTCTAGCTCCATGCTCTATCAGGATTACTATGTATGAAATTGAACTATTTTGTAAGGCTCTATTTAGAATCTCCGTTTTAGCCTCCGGTGTGAATTCAAATGTGGTAAGAAGGAATTCAAGAAGCGTAGTATGCCTGGTACCTACACCTTGAAAAAGGAATTTTGTTAGAACATCTATATCTGTTGTTCTAACTCCAGGGCTTAATAGGTACCGTATGCATGAATATGAACTATTTTGTAAGGCTTTATTTAGAGCATCCGTTCTAACTTCAGGTGTTATAAATTCTTTATAGTCATCAAAAAGACTCTCAAGAGCAATTGCATTATTTACAGAGCAGACCCTTTGGATTCTTTCATGAAAAACTTTGGTAGCAGCACTAGAAGAACCAAGCAGTAATTTCATGTGGTCTATGGATCTTGTGTCTAGCGCTTTAGAAGCTACGCTATATAGATCAGATGGCTTTATATATTTTCTAAATGCGGAGATACGTGATAGATCATTGTGGCTAGAGGTTGGATATGAAGGTATTACCCGACCAGAATCTTGGGTTACCGGAATATCTGGAAGACTGTGTTTAATGGGTGTTGTAGCATCTAACATAAATGATCCTGTTTATATAAAGCATTTTAGTAAAAAATTTTGCCAATTATTATACTCTTCTTTCATTTACTAAGAACGATAATCATTCGGTCATAGCTTTTTTAAACACAAAGACCTGTTCCTTCAGTCCTCTGAAAAGGCGCAAAAACTCTTCTTTGGTATAAGGGCTTTTTAGCTCGGCTTGGATAGTACTATATTGTTTTCTAAGGCTGCCAAAAAAACCATCTACGGTTTCGTCCGGATCTAAAAGGGGTACTTTAGATCTTGAATGGAAATATTCCCCGCCACTAAAAAGGCTCTCGATTGTATGCAAAACAGGGCACGAAAAACACGAGTCTTCAGGATTACCAGGGTCAATAACTGCTGCAAATGCATCATTTTGTTTCTGGCGCATATAGAAAAAAGCAGTGGCACCGGGATCCTTAACACACCCGGCAAAAAGGCTGGTGCCGAAAGAAAGACTGCGAATTTTCTCAGTGGTGTCACGTTCGAGAAAGTCTTGGTCTAACGAAGCGCCACGATAGAGGATTATTTTGCCTCCCAGCTCTCTTGAACATTCTAAACGAATAGAGTTTCTGAGGATGTCCGCGATGGCGCTATTAGATATGGCCAAAGGCATAATACATTGTCTACGTTGATAGTCGTCATCGTCACGCACAAAGCGGGGGGTAAGGCACTCTGGGTACATCCCCAGACTTAACCTACGTATCTGTTGAATTCGGTCTGTTGAAAGTGAAGACTCATCGGAATAAACACCCTTAAGAAAAGCGATCCGTTCCTCCAATATAGACTCAATTTGCTCCATGGTGAGATCGATTGCAACCCCATGCTCTCGAAAGATTTCATTGAATACTCGATTTAGAGAATACGCCAGGATAGATTCTTGATTACTAGAATATCGCTTTAACCAGGAGTTTTTTTCTCGTAAGCTCTCATGCATGGCCCATAATTCATCCTCAGTAGGTCTCTCTGGATCTTTATAGGAAAACTTTTCCTCTTCACGTAAATCCTCTTTGATCGCTTCACATAGGAAGACTACTTCATATAGCGTTCTGGGGATGAACGTCACTTCAAGTTTGTCATCTATACGGTGGATCTCTTCTTTGATTTGTCTAATGCGCTCTTCAGGAGAAGCCTTTTTATGGGCAAGCGCCCATGTTGCGGGATGAAATGTAGCGAAAAGAGCACTTACTTTTTCCCAAGTAGAGGGATCTATATCTTCCCCTGCCGGCATCCGAGCAATGAAATCTCCGTAACCATCCGAGATAACTTCCTCTCGGCACGACATTTTACTGCGAGCCGTATCAAATAAGCTTATGCTTGCCGTATTTTCCATAATTATCAGCTTTTAAATTATAATTAATTGATAATTATAAAGAACAACACAATAAAAAAAATAAATAAAATATTAATTATTGTAATAGTTTTTTAAAAACGACACTTTTATTTAATTAAATAATTGATTACCAAATGTTTAAGACAAAAAAAATTGCAACCATCTAACAATAAGAATGTTAGATGGTTGCAATAAAAAGTTTTAAAATATTCCTAAAAATGGCTAATTGGCAACTTCTATTTTGATAATAGTCTGCTCTCCATTGATGTCCCAACCGGCGCCATCTTGACACTTATCAAAGATGATATGGGTTGCTAAAACCTCATTTGCGATATAGTCTTGATAAGTTGCAAAACACTCCATTACCATCGGCGTTGTCTGAATGGTGATATTAATTCTATCTGTTACTGAAAAATCACAGTTTCTTCTCATGGTATTGATTTTATTCACAATCTCTCGAGCCATACCCTCTTTAATGAGTTCTTCATTCAATCCGGTATCAAGAGCAATAGTGACTTCTCCATCTACTGCAGCAATAATGTTTTCTCTCGCTTTTCGATCAATGATTACATCTTCCAGTGTAACGATAATAGAATGACCTTCCACTATAATATCAATAGGTTCTTTGCTAAGAAGTTTCTGAATAGTCTCTGCAGGAAGATGTTCTATTTTTTCTTTTACCAAAGGCATCAATTTCCCTACTTTTTTACCAAGAACAGGGAAATTTGGTTTCACATTGATTTCTACAAATTTTGTCTCATCTTTGCTATAACTAACTTCTTTGACATTGAGTTCATCAGCAATGAGTTTCTCATGAGATTCGAGTGCTTTTAACACTAATTCTTTATTACAAACAATAAAGGCTTTTCCAAGAGGCTGTCTAACTTTAAGATTATTTTCTTTTCTTAAAGAATGTCCCAGATTAACCACTTTTTGCGTTAGATCCATTTCTTGTTCTAATTTAGTATTTCTTAAATTGCGATCATATTGAGGATAATCACAAAGATGAACAGATTCTTCTTCATTTTTTGTTTTCATTTCTAAATAGATATTTTCAGAAAGAAAAGGGACAAAGGGAGCCGCTACTTTTACGAGTGTTTTAAGCACTTGATATAATGTAGAAAAAGCCTGTCTTCTATCTACCGAATCTACATCAGACCAAAATCTGGCTCTGGAGCGTCTAATATACCAGTTTGTAAGCTGGTCTATAAAACTCACAAATGGATCGATAGCACGATTGAGTAAAAACTTATCCATACCTTGTTCTACATCATGAACAAGAGCTTGTAGTTTCGATAAAATCCAGCGATCAATATCAGAGGAGGGTTTTTCTATTTTTTTAGGGCTCCACTCATAAATATTGGCATAAGTAGCAAAAAAGACATAAGC
>JACRBE010000053.1 GCA_016213235.1 Chlamydiales bacterium
GCATCGTAGATTCCAATTTCCTTATCTTCTATGTAGAGAAAATAAAATTGAGAACAAAGTTTCCCCTGTTTCCAGATCTCTTTTGAAAGTCTTCTGCCATTTAGATCATAAGTATATTTTGCAATTGATTCATTTCTTTTAACTTCAATGAGACGATCCATCGCATCATAACTATACTCTGTCGTATGATAGGGAGTTGTTTTTTTGATCAGATTTCCATTTTCATCATAAGAGCATTGAATTTGTTTATAGGATAATAATTCATTACGTTCATTCACTGTAGCTTTGATGGGATTCCCCAGAGAATCATACTCCGTATCAATAATGAGTTGTCCCAGCAAATCCATATCATAAATCTTGACACTTTCATCTCGTTGTAATGAAATTTGACGATTTTCTTCGTCTATGCAGATCGATTCAAAAGAAAAAGGAGTTTTAATGGAACAACAGGAAAAATCCTCATTTATTTGATAAGAGATTTCCCCAAGATCATCAATTAATTGCTGCTCATAAACGATACCGTTTTCATCTTGTTGCTCATACTTATGCTGATAAAGCAACGTTCCCTCTTCAGAAAATCGCTTTACTTTTTCCAGATATTCCCCTTCATAATCATATCGAATAGTTCCGTGATGTAATATCCGGGTCTCAGTGATTCGATCCTGCTCATCATAATTGATTTGAATCTCCTGATTGTTTGGGAACATTTCTTTGATCAATCGAATGATCGGTTGCACTGGTTTCAATCAAACGTCCCTCTTCATCGTAGTTATAAGAAATCGTAATTCCTTTGGCATTCATTACAGAAGAGAGTTGTCCACCCTCTCTAAAATTGTAAAAAGTCGTTTGAGGCTTATCGGTGCCTACGCCTAAAATTCTTTTGGTGATTTGTCCCTGCTTATTTTTCTCATAGTAGCTGACAGCTTTATATCTAACTTTCCCTTGATGATATGCATAATCTATAATTGTAAAATTCTGACCTGTATAGGAAATTTCTTCCTTGGCAAGTATCTGAGATCCATCTTGGATTTCCTTTTTCAGGATACGGCCATACTCATCTTTTTCTATGATGCAGGTAACATCGCTTGCAAGCATGGTGACTTCTTGTGTTGTTTCAGAACAAGCAAAACGTGCGACTACGATAAATAGAAATAAACAAAAAACACGCATCAAGATCTCCTACAAAAGGAAAAGCGGCCATCGTAACCAAATTATAAATTTTATTTAAAGATAAAAAGCTAGCCACTGCTGCTGCAGAAAGTTAAAAACAATAAAAACCCTTCTATTTGATTCTAGCCATTAGATGGTATTGGCTGATCAGGAAGAAAACCACCAGCTTGCATTTTCCACATGTGAGCGTAGTGTCCTTTTTTGTTCAATAACTCCAGGTGAGATCCCTCCTCAAGGATCTTTCCTTGATCAAAGACTAAAATCCGATCCATTTTGGAAAGAGTAGATAAGCGATGAGCCACTACGATCGTTGTACGATTTGCCATGAGCTTTTCTAAGCTATCCTGAATATATTTTTCTGTGACCGAATCAAGAGATGAGGTCGCTTCATCCAGGATGAGAATCGGCGCCTTTAACAGCATAGCTCGTGCAATAGCAATTCTTTGTTTTTCACCGCCGGAAAGTTTTGTCCCTCTCTCTCCAACGAGAGAGCTATAGCCGTTAGAACATTTTTTGATAAATTCATCACAATGGGCTAATTTTGCCGCCTCAATCACCTCTTGCTCGGAAGCTTCTACTCGTCCATAGCGGATATTGTCTTTAAGAGATCTGTGGAAAAGGATCGGATCTTGAGGAATAAGCGCTATATGTTGGCGAATAGATTCCAACGTCACATGAGCTATATCTTGTCCATCGATTAAAATTCTTCCTTTTTCTACCGGAAAAAACCGGAGTATCAAATTAACAAAGGTCGATTTTCCTGCACCGGAATAACCAACAAGTCCCACTTTTTCTCCAGCATCAATTCGTAGATTTTTATTCTGAAAAATCTTTTTCTCTCCATAGCAAAAAGAGACATTCTCAAAGATGATTTCTCCTTGTTTTATGGAGAGATCTACGGCATGTGGAGTATCTAGAAGATCCTCTGGATCTTGCATGATAAAAAGAGCCTGTTTTGCAATGCCAAGAGATTTGAAAAATTCAGGAGCTTGAGAAGTAACAAACCAAATAACCATGCTCAAGTTCCACATTGTATAAAAAAGTTGTACTACCTCCCCTGTAGAAATCTTGCCGTGCATCCAATAAACAATCATGAACCAAGTCAGAGTAAAAAATTCTATAACAAAAGCAGAGGATAGAAAAGTAAACATTTTCACAGAATATGTTTGTGCCAGCCGGTTTGCTTTTTGCTCATCTTTTTGATATGCAGCAATATAATCCTTTTCAAAACGGAAACGGAAAAAGAGATTTACCACAAAATTGTTAGTTAAGCTATCGACGATTTTACCGACAAGTATACTTCTGGATTCTCCATGGAGATAGGAATAATGTGCACATTTTAGAGTGAAAATCCAGCAAAGGATAAAATGGACCATAATCCAAATGGTAACAATCAGTGCAAGGAGAGGATTCATCTGTGAAAAAATAACAATCGTCAATATGCCGGTGAGAAAAGCAGGGTTAAAGAGTGTCAAAACATTTCGCAAGATGATGGTGATCATGGAGACCATGTCGCCAATTTTATTCGCAAGGCTTCCTGCAAAATGTTCGTTAAAATATTTTGGTGAGTGGTGTTGAACATGATCGAACATCGTCATGCGGATATCTGCTTCCAGTTTGGGGAAAGCGCGCGCTTCTAAAAGGTCTCTTAAACGAAATGCCACATCAACAAATATGAAAGAACCAGCTCCCCACATCAGAAGAATTTTTAACAAAGGCCAGGCACGAGCGCGATCGACATCATATTGCATTAAAACATCAACAATCTTTCCAAGGAAAAACGGCCAAAACAGCGCATCGAACGTCCAGACCAATGCAAGAAGCAATACGATTGTAAATGTCCAGCGTTGTTTTCGTACAAATTTCCAAATAAAATCAATTAAATGCATAGATATTGATGTTGTTCCAATTTCTTGACTAACTTGCTAGATAGATTCTTTTGCAAAAGCGATAGCATCTTTTAGATGAGCAAAAATATGTTTCTCGCCAACAATATCAAGTAATTTATATTTTTTCATGTAACGTAAAACAGGCTTTGTTGCACCTACAATCACCAACTGGGTATTATCTTTCCTTGATTGATGATAAAAATCTTGCAGAGCATGCATACCACTTGCATCAATCATGGGAACATCTTCCATTACCAAGATAAAGACTTTGGGAGGTCGCTCTAAATTTGCGAGTACATTTTTTAAACTATCTGCAACACCAAAGAAAAAAGGACCTGTGATCTCATATATTTCTACAGAAGATGGTAGCTGTTGTTTTAACTCAAGCCAGTTAGGACGCACCATATTGCTGCTATATTCCTGCTCCAAACGATCAATAGATCCAACTTTTGTCATATCTTTCATTTTCTTCATGAAAAGAAATGCTGCTAAAATCATACCTATTTGAACTGCAACAGTAAGATCAACTAAAACAGTTAAGAAAAATGTTGTAAGCAATACGACTACATCCCCTTTCGGAGCTTTCATTAAATGCACAAAGTGGTGCAATTCACTCATATTCCATGCAACAACAACTAGCACCGCAGAAAGACATGCGAGCGGTATTTTACTAACGACAGGGCCACAAAAGAGCATAATTACGAGCAATGTGATTGCATGGATCATTCCTGCAAGTGGTGTTTTAGCTCCTACTTTGATATTGGTAGCAGTACGAGCAATAGCTCCTGTAGCGGGAATTCCTCCAAACAATACAGAGCAGATATTTGCTATTCCTTGTCCCATCAACTCACAATTTGATTTATGTCTTGTACTAGCAAGACCGTCTGCTACAACTGCAGAAAGCAGCGACTCTACTCCTGCCAAAAATGCTATCGTGATAGCGTCCGGTAGTAAAAGATGGATACTGGTAAAAGAAGAGAACGAAGGCCATGTTGGCCTAGGAAATGATCCTTTAATTTCCCCAAAACGGGAAAATATTGTTTCTATCTCCAAATGAAGAGCAGTAGATACTGTTGTCATGATAACAACAGAAATAATTCCCCATGGTAAAAAAGGAAAGTATTTTCTGATAATTAAAATTAAAATAAGAGTGCCTAGCGCTATCAAAAATGTTTGCAAGTGCATGCTTGGCAATGCAGACAGCATTATGCTCCATTTTGGTATGAAGGAAGCAGGGAGATTGCTTATCTGCAGTCCCAGGAAATTTTTGACCTGTGAGGAAAAAATAATAACTGCGATACCGGTAGTAAATCCTGTAATCAATGGGTAAGGAATATATTTAATTAAACTACCCAGTTTAGAAAAAGCAGCTATTAGTAAAATAACACCTGCTATCAGAGTTACGACAACAAGGTACTCATACCCTCCTCTTGTTACTATATCATAAATAATAACAACAAAAGCACCGGTTGGGCCTCCAATTTGGAGCCTACTACCACCTAGCAGAGAAATCAAAAAGCCGGCAATGATCGCAGTATATAATCCTTGCTCTGGCGACACTCCTGAAGCAATAGCAAAGGCCATCGCAAGTGGAAGAGCAACGACTCCTACCGTAACACCTGCAATAAGATCTGATTTAAATAAAAAAAGAGAATAGTTCCTAAAAACAAAGAAGAACGACTTTGGTATAAATTCTTCAATATATAACCAATATTTGCTCATTTTTTTCCTATCATCACGCATTTTCTACATAGGACGAATGTGGTGTTGCCTCTTCCTTATATTTTTTTTCTTTCAAGAAAAACGATAAAATCAGCGCTAGTACAAGTCCTATAGGTAATACACCTAAAGCTATTTTATAATCATGTACGGAGTAAACAGGAATACCACCTTCTATTTTTCCAGCCCATCCAAGTACTAGGAACCATCCAATAATTGGTTGTACGCCCGATTCCAGTAAAGAAATAACCCCATTTGTAAAAGCAACTGCAGTTCCTTTTGTTTTTGGTGTGTTGATTTCAATTGCATAGCTGAAATGGAGTAATTCTGCAGAAGAAAACAATCCAACTAGCAATAGTAGAGTATACACTAAAACGGGAGGAAGATGAGGTATGTAAATAACGCTAAATAGACAAAGCAGAGTGAAAAAAATCGCGGTTGATATGATGGGTTTTCTTTTCTTTAATAAATCTGAAATAAGTCCTGTTAATGGGCCACCAATTAACCATCCAACAAAGACCATCGACATGGCAAAACTGGCACTTTGCTTTGACCATCCATAACTTGCTTGTAAAAAGGAAGTTCCCCAAAGACCCCCGAATGTAGAAGTAGACAGATAGAAAAGGGAAGCTACGATACTATTTAACCAAGAATAGGGGTTTTTACATACATTTTTGATTAAGTTCCAAAGTGACCGTGATTGGGAATCTTGTTTTACATCTTGTTCATCATCATGGAAATAAAACAAAAAGATACCAAAAGCAAGGAGGACTCCAAAAAAACCTAAGAATTCAATTACTGTTCTCCAATTAAAATAGTGGATCATGACACTAAGAGGGCCACCACCTGCTACGGCACCTAGCATACCAATGGAATTAGCAAGACCAATTACAAGGGCGCGTTTATGCTGTGGAAATAAATGAGAACAAATAAACACCATTCCCACAAAGGCAAAGGCAGATCCTAGTCCTATTAACAATCTTCCTATACCTGCTAAAACAATATGATTGGAAAGACCAAA
>JACRBE010000051.1 GCA_016213235.1 Chlamydiales bacterium
TGGGCTCCAGGCTGCAACAGTACTAAAAAGAAATTATACCGGACTTGGGTTTCAGACAAAGGTTCGCAGATTAAACGGGTTTGCTCCGGAATATGAAAAATATGTGGGACTTCAATACTTTTTTGATATTTATTACGATGTAAAGCCAATTGACATGGATGTGCATATTCAAATTGGACAGTTTCTTGCAAAGGATAAAGGCGCCAGATTCGAAGTAACAAAATATTTTCCAAGCGGTCTGCGTTTTTCTATATGGTATACGCTGACTAATGCCAGTGATATGGTAAATGGCAGCGTGCATCACGATAAAGGGATCGCCTTTACGATTCCATTTGATGTTTTTCTATCGAAAAGCTCTCGAAACATGATTGGATATGCCATGGCTGCCTGGTTAAGAGATGCTGGCGCTACTGCTGCAACAGGTAAGCCTTTATTCCCAACAATTGAATCTAACCGTATTTATTGATATGTCATTGTTTCAAATAGTTTTTCCGAATACAGATCCAATTTTTTTAGTAGTTGTTTGGCTGCATAGGTAAAAATAAAATCGGCCCCTGCTCGTTTAATAGATAGTAGTGTTTCATAAAAAACATCCTCACTATTTAAATACCCCTTTTCTTCTGCGGCCATTACCATGGCATATTCTCCACTTACGTGATAGGCCCCAACAGGGATGTCTACGACCTCTTTCATTTTTGATATAATATCTAGATAAAGCGTTGCCGGTTTTACCATGAGCATATCGGCTCCTTCTTGTTGGTCTAGCTTGGCTTCAAGAATAGCCTCTCTTTTATTAGCAGGGTTCATTTGATAAGTTTTTTTGTCCCCAAAAGAGAGCCGTGTTTGCAAAGCATCTCGGAACGGGCGATAAAGAGAGGATGCATATTTTGCAGTGTAGGACAAAATATTAACATCCTGAAAGCCTTCCTGATCAAGAGCGTCTCTAATAAAACCAACTCTTCCATCCATCATATCGCTTGGAGCAACAATGTCTGCTCCTGCAATTGCCTGAATAATTGCCTGATCGGCAAGCGCTTGCAATGAGATGTCATTATCAATTTCTCCAAACTCATTTACAACCCCATCGTGTCCATGAGAAGTGTATGGATCTAAAGCAACATCAGCAATAATAGCAAGATCTGGGAGTTCTTTTTTTAAAAAGGAAATAACAGTTGGTATAAGCCCTTTTGGATTTTTTGACTCACTACCTTCATTGTCCCTAAGAAAAGGGCTGATTACCGGAAAAAGAGCAATAGCTTTTATGCCAAGCTCATATAATACAATTGCTTCTTGGATGAGCTCATCAGCAGAGTAACGATATTGCAGAGGTAAATTACGAATAGGATCCTTAATGCCAGAGCCATCAACAACAAAAAATGGGGCAATTAAATCCTGAGGATGAATTTTTACCTCTTGTAGCAATTCACGAATAGATGGATTTTTTCTATTTCTTCTTGGGCGGACTCTCATTAGCGCTCTCCTTTGCTTAATTAACAATCAAAGATTTCACTAAAAAGAACTTTTGTCAAAGAAAAACTAAATTCACAACTCCGCAATATCAATAATACGATAAAAATAACGACTACTTAAGAGAGCCTCAGAGAGGGGGCCTAAATGAAGTAGAACGGGTGCAATCCCAAATCCTTTTGGAAGGGCCAAAGAGGCTATTTTAGTTTTTATTTCATCAATCACTTCAAGACTCAATTCTCTGCGTCGCATTTTGACCTCACAGACAAAAAGAGCTCTTGTATCCCGGTCATGAATAAATGGATTTTACGGACGAAAAAGATAAAAAAGAAATAAAACAATAGGATCGTTCTTCTAAGAAAAAGGAAGAACAGGGTAGACTGGATAAAATATAGCAACAAATAGGGCATGGTCATGATTGAAAATTATGAGGAATTTTCTGAGCAGCAAATTAAAATTCTAGAAAAATTCGTCAGTAATGCTTCTAGCAATATTTTTGTGCTCAGAAATTTACCGGAAGTAATAAAAGGGGCTCTCTTTTCAAGATATTCACGCTCTGCAAGAGGGCTTCGCTCTTTATTGTTAACAGATTTCATATTAAATGAAGAGACAGCATTCTCTAGCATTGTGGGAGAGCAATCGCAGCAAAATGAAGAAGATCTAGACCATGCAAAAAATCAATTCATTGCGATAAAAAAAGCACAAAACTTTTATGATCGAATTCTGGATGGATATGGGGACGATTCCATAGGAGAACTGGGAGGCGCGCATCTTGCTATAGAAAATATCTCTATGATCGCTGCTAAAGAAATGGAAGATTGCCGCATTGGAGGCTCCCCTTTAGAGAAATCAACACGCTATATTTATTTTGATCAGAAGCATTCAGGACAATATCTTTTTTATAGAGAGCCTACCTTGATGATTTCTGCTTATCGAGATACATATGTAAACACATGCAATGCTCTTTTTGATACTTATCGAGATATGATTCCTTCTCTCACAGAGATCATGGAGAAAAAATTCCCTAAAGAAGACGAGGTTCCTCTTGGTGCATATAAAGCGGCATTAAGAGCAAAAGTACTCGATTGTTTGCGAGGATTGTTGCCAGCTAGCGCTCTTACCAACATGGGAGTGTTTGGTAACGGCAGGTTTTTTGAAACCCTTATCCAAAAAATGAATGCAAAACATCTTGCAGAAATGCAGGATATCGGAAAAAAAA
>JACRBE010000052.1 GCA_016213235.1 Chlamydiales bacterium
AATGCTGCACCCACTATCAATGGTAGTGCAAGGACCGATGGTGACATTTTTTCCTATTTTTACATTGCTTGCAATTACTGCAGCAGAATGAATGCCAGATAAAGAACTCTTTTTTAGTTTGTCTTGATAAAATAGTTCTGCAATTTGTTGAAAACAAGAGGAAGGATTGTCTGAAACAAGATAATTCTTTCCCTCCGTTAATTTTGTTTTTTTATCAATACAAATAAGCCCAGCTTGAGAGGATCGCATCATATCTTCATATCGTGGATTTGCAAGAAATGATACATCACTAGACCCTGCATTTTCTAAATCATCGATGTCAAAAAGCAGATGATTCTTAGCTCCGACTAAAGCAGATTGTGTAATATTGGCTAATTCTGCTGCAGTAAATTGTTTAGCCATGATTCATTACTCCACCTTGGAGAAGTTGTTTTGGATCACCCATCATCACATTAGTGTTTGGCAGTTTTCCCTCTTTTTCTGCTATTTCAAAATCTTTATCCATTTGAGAGATAACAGATTTAGTAATATCTAGAGTCGGGTCATAATAAAATGCTGCCTCTTTGTTAATTACTATTGGGATTTTTTTGTTTTTTGCTACAGCTTCAGAAGCATGATTGATTTGCATTGCAATGGATTGAATAATCCTCATATTCGCCTGCTGTAATATTTGGTAGTACTGGCTTTGATAGCGGTTTAATTCTTCGCTAAGAGCTTGAAACTTCATTCTGAGCTCTTGCTCTCCATTAGGAGATAAACTATCTATATAATCTTGATCTTGAAGCTTAGAAGCAACATCATTTAATTGTTTTTCCGCATCATCAAGTATAGCATGTAGTTGCTTTCTTAATGATTCAAAGCTCTCTTGTTCTCTTTTTCCATACTTGGATTCTTGTACACAAGAGGCAAAATCTACAATAGCTGTGTCTTGTTTTGCAATTGCACTGTAGCCAAGTGAACTAGAGCTGATAGCAAGACCTAATAATATATATCTGATTTGTTTTATTTTCATAAAATTTCCTTATAAAGGTTTAAAATTGTCCCCCCATGGAGAAGAAGAAAGGTTGTTTATCACTTCCCTGCTCTGAATTCAGTGCCCAACCATAACCAAATGTCATTGGAAGACGGTTGCCAACATTAACTCTTAGTCCAACACCAACGCTAGTGCGGAACGTATCAACATCAAATTGATTAAGCGATATAGAACCGGCATCAAAAAATACAAAGGCATCAATTGGCGCAATGATGTTTTGCATGTATTCTGCAGAAAAGAGTATCGAAGATGCTCCACCTGTAGGATCTCTCTGGTCTTCTGATGTATTGTGCTGTTGACCGGGAGGTAAAAGTTTCCCCTTCCCATTGATCTGTCCAAAATTGGGACCGATAATAGCGGTTTTATATCCACGCACGGTTGCCTCGCCACCAAGATAAAAACGCTCGTTTGTAGGAAGTAGAATAGGTAGTCCTTGTCCAAGTGTTTCTAAAAATCGTCCATCTGCTTTGAGTTTGAATGTTCCCTTTCTCCATACAGGATAATAATAGGAATTCAAAAAACCAAACTTCAGGAAAGGAAAAGCTTTTTGGGTGTCATCATGCCTTCTTACCCCTGCAATCTCTGCTTCTAAAGTAGTACGGAAACCTCGATGTGGTTTTAGAGGGTTATCGGTAGAATCATAGCTAATGTAGTTGTTAATGCCGGTAACAATACCACTGTTCTTTTCTTGTTTTTGAGCCTCGATGCTAGATGCATTGTTTACATGGATAATGGAGTTTCTGAGCCTATAAGACCATCCATAAGTCCAGTAAACCGTTACGGGATAAGATGCATATATAGTACCCCCAATGGATTTCCATTTAAAGTCTTGTGACTGTACAGTAGAAATTCCATAGTTAAGATCAAATCCAACTCTCCAAAGAGTATTGTTAAAATAGGGGGTTAACCAAGAAATTTGATAGTTGGACTGTTTTTTACCAACTGATATTTTTGCTTGAGCAAATTCTCCACCACCTCTTAAAGAAGAAAACCCATCTTTCCAAAATTTAAGAAGCCCTTTGTGGTTAAAATTGTTTTCTGTGATATCAATACCACCGAAAATACTGTCGGTAGAGCTAAGTCCAAAAAATAAGCTAAGACTTCCGGTTAGTGTTTCTTCTACTTCAATGATTACATCTCGATATTCAGGTCCAAGGGCTACATCGTCTGGATTTCTGATAGCATAGACGTTTACCGACTTAAAATAGCCGATGTTTTGGAGTCTTTGTTGTGTTGCTTTTAACTTGCGCTGATCAAAAACCTCTCCAGGAACAAGTAAGGATTCATTTAATATAACCGATTTATCTGTTGTTATGTTTCCAAGTACTCGAATGATCCCAATTTTATATTGGATCGATTCATCAATATGAAATTGAACATTGTAAATGGGGCCTGATTGAAGCAATATCTGATCGTATTGCACGTTTGTTTCTATATATCCCTTTTCACCATACAGATCTTTAATGTTTTCTGCAGATTGACGAAGCTGCTCAGGGGAGTACTTGTCTCCCTGTTTAAATGTCACTTGTTTTTCTATGTCTTCTAATGAATAGATATGATTGCCTGCAAAGGAAACTTCCCCAAAGTGGTATAGTTTTCCTTTTACCGTTTTAATGCACAAAACAATCTTATCTTGAGCGGGATCGTCTTTGGTTGTGATAGAGACGTGAGCATCTGCATAACCCTGATTTTGTAAATAGTTGACAATGGTTAGTTTGTCTTGCTCCACTTTATCATCTTCGTAAATACCATTTCCTGTTAGCCAGCTGGTAAAAAGACTATATTTTTTTGTCAGTATCATATGGAGTAGATCGGATTTTTCTTCATCAGAAAAACCGGTGAATTCGATATCTCCAATATGTGCAGATCTTCCCTCTTGGATTTGAACCACAATATCCACTTCATTGGAAGATGCAATAGGAACTAGTTTATAGCTAAGTTGTGCTTCAAAATATCCCTTTTTAACATAAAGCTCTCTAACTTTATTAAAGGCTTTATTGAACTCTTTTTGGCTAAAAAGTGTATGAGGTTCAATTGCTAGCTCTTTTTGTAGTTTTTTTGTAGCAAGTTTGCTGTTGCCTTCCCACTTAATATTACGAATAAATGGTTTTTCCCAAAGCCTGATTGTAATGAATACTTGTCCATTATCTACTATTAGCGAAGGATCAACTCGTTCATAATCTTCTGATAGTTTTTTCAAATCCTGGTCAAATGTAATTTGCGAAAATGGGTCTCCCTGCTTCGTTTTCAAACTAGATAAGATGTATTGTGAATCAAAGAGTTGATCATCTTTCGCAGTCTCTAGTTTTATCTTAATGCTAGCTACTTCTTTATGATCAAAAACTTCCAGTTGGGAAGGGGCCGCAAATCCTATTGTAATAGGTTGAGTTAGCAGAGCAGTTGCACATGCAATAGATAGAAGATTTCTTTTCATTTCGTAATCGCTTTATCTTAATAGAGTAAGTAAAGTTAACAGATTATATGTTACCAAGTGGATTAATGCAAAACGATTTTCTTTTCTCTGATAAATGGCTTATATTTTAAAAAATTAAGGCAGCGAAAAACAGATGAAAAAGGAGTTTCAAGAAAGATAGAAATTACGTTCTCTTAGGTAATAAGAATCTCTGTTAATTTCTGCTGCACTTTATGTTGATCACATTCTGAAAGATAGCCTAATCGGCCGAGGATCAATCGATGATCAAGAGTAAATAGTTTAAATCGGATAAGAGAAGGGCTGGGCAGTCCTGAAAGAGAAAGATTTTCAATCACGATATCTGCAGGCCAAGGATCTTGAAATGGTTTTATGGAAGTGATCATTGTCATGATGCTTAATCCGATTTTCTCGTTAAAATATTTGGCTGATGACAGAATAAGAGCGGGTCTTATCTTTGATTGTTTTACATCTGTAAAAGGAAAAGGAACTTTTACAACTTCATAACGATCATAAGTTTTTGTAGGCTTGTTCATCTTCTTCCGATTCCCATTCATTCATTGTTGAATTAAGTGCTGAAAAATATTCTAAATCCAGAGGGGAGATTTTTCGAACAATAACAGTATTATCCGGTAACAATTCATATAAAATTTCGTCTCCACTTTCTAAGTGCAGGTGCTCTCTAATGTCCTTAGGGATCGTTGCTTGGTATTTTGATGTTAGTCTCGCAGAGTGTCTAGTTCTCCTGACTCTATGTTTTTTGCCTTTAACTGCCATACGGTATTACCTCAAGATAACTCATACTGTAATACCGTATTACTTTAAGATCAATTGATTTTTTAACGTATTGGTTACCAGCTGCTTGTTTTCGTGGAATTTCTTTAGAATTTATCCCTTGATTTATCGGCCGTTTATCGGCATAATGGTAATTGTAAAAAAGCCGATAAAAAGCGTATATTATGCCGACAAATTTTAATCCTATCTATTCCATTACACCAAAAATCGCCAGTTATTTGATGCGTATTGAATCGGCTAAGGAAAAAGTCTCCTTATTACCACTAACGCCGGTGGTATTATCATCATTGCGTGAAACGGCAAAGCTATTCACTGCCCATTATTCTACTATGATTGAGGGAAATCGTTTATTGCCTGATGAAATTCAAAAGGTGATGAAATATAACGAGCACTTTCCTGGAAGAGAGCGTGATGAGCATGAGATAAAAGGATATTATGCCGCTTTAGCGCAATTAGAGCACTATGCAGCAAAAAAACATCCTATTTCGGAAAAAGTAGTTCAAACGCTACATGCGCTTGTTATGAGTAATGGCCACAACCAGGTTAAACCTACGCCATATCGAGAGGGACAGAATGTAATTAAAGATAGTGGGACTAATGTAATAGTTTATATGCCACCGGAGGCAAAAGATGTTCCGGGATTAATGCATAACTTAGTCGATTGGATGAAAGAAAATAAGGAACTACCTTGTCCACTCGTTGCTGCTATTACACATTATCAATTTGCTACTATTCATCCCTATTATGATGGCAATGGACGGACTGCAAGGCTATTATCTACGTTAATATTGCATTTAGGTGGGTATGATCTAAAAGGTTTGTATTCATTAGAAGAATATTATGCCAACAATCTGCTAGCATATTACCATGCTATTAGCATTGGACCATCTCATAACTATTACTTAGGACGTGCCACATCTGATATCACTACGTGGATAGAATATTTTTGTGAAGGTATGGCTTATGCCTTTGAGAAAGTAGTAGATCAAATGATGAATGCTCAAAATCGAGGAGAAAAAGACTACTTTCCACTACTACGCTCCTTAGATCCTAAACAGAGAAAGGCTTTAGAGCTATTTAAAGAATATGAAATTGTCACTAGTTCTCAAATAGGCAACTTATTTGGTTTTAAATCAAGAACCAATACCACTCTTTGCAAGACTTGGGTAGAAAGTGGTTTTTTGGAGGTTGTAGATGCATCAAATAAAGGTCGTAAATACAGACTAGCTACCAAATACCAGATGTTGCTGGAAGAAAAGCTATTTTAACCATGTTATTGATGATTATACGTTTTAATCAATTTTTCCAGATTGGGTTTTTCTAGATTAAAATAATCATCACCAGAGAGTTCTTTTAACTTTAATCCTACCTGCTCTTGGACAATTTTGCTTGTTTGATAGCACAAATGAGGTTTTTCTTCTAGCATGACATGGATTGTTTTCTCTGATTCTATTACCATGTCACTACTAGTGACATCCATCTTTAAAAAGAAGAGATTTCCTATAGTTGGTAAGTTTTGCAGTTGTCTTGCTGTTGCATATACGTGATATCCCTTTTCAGCAAGTAACCTCGCTGTAGCAAGGCCAATGCCTCTTGACGCTCCTGTGATTAGGATAACTTCATTTTCTGCGTAAGGTGATAGGATGCACAGCATCCATAAACAAGCCCATTTTTTTCATTTGTCTTCTCGATTAAAAAACGAAAGACATTAGAAATACTATCTGCAAAAAAGACAATATTTAACTTCGTGATAGCACGATTTTGTTTCTTTTTGGATTGAGAGTCATTAAATCTGCAAGCCCTCTAGATTCTATATAAGTAGACAATATTGCAACGGATTTACTGTCTAGTTTGCTAATTACCAGTTCTTTGACATGACTTGCTGTGCGAAACTGATCTATAATAGTTTGTCCCATTGTTGTATCAAAACAACAACCTTTAAAGGTGACTCGATAAGTTTCTTTTCTTGAGAAGATGGATTCTATTAAGGCTGGATCTTCTACAGGAGTATCGGTTAGTTTGATAGAGCTAATGGTTGGATGCTCGAGGATTAGTGCAACCATAGTAGGTAAATTAGAGGAAAGAGATTTGATCTTAATTTTTGACGATCCATCCTCTGATGAATCAGGACGATAGGATATTTTTACAGATCGAGATTCCGTTGCTGGATGACACATTGCTATAGTTGATGGAGAAAAAATTCTTTTTCCGCTAATCTTTTCTATTTTCCATAAAGCGATCAAATGTTGGAGTTGTTCTTCAGAAATCCCACCATCTTTATCAAGAAGAACAAGATGTCGGACGGAAAGATCTGTTCGATGTAATAAAAACTCGGCAGTTGTTGCGTTTATGCCGTTTAATTTGAATCCCTCAATCTGCGTTGTACCAACTCTAGAGAGGACCGCATCTAATTGATCCATATTAGAGATAACAAAGGTTTCTAAGTCCAATCTCTCATCTCGACATTTTG
This sequence comes from Chlamydiales bacterium, assembly GCA_016213235.1. GTDB lineage: Bacteria > Chlamydiota > Chlamydiia > Chlamydiales > JACRBE01 > JACRBE01. The sequence goes on from JACRBE010000052.1 coordinate 6,730, forward strand.
CTTTTTCGTGCACAAAGCTTGGAATTGCTGCGCTAGTCATAATAATACTTACTCCTAGTTTGTTATATATTTTTTTATTGCTGATTAAAAAGAATTAATTTCGCAACTAATTATAATTAATAGCGTTAATTATAACAACCAAATAAAAAGCTTCGATTTATACAATAAATCAATAAGGGTTTCTTCCGGAAAAGGCGCGAGATAAAGTCCCTTCGTCCACAAAATCAAGAGAGCTCCCGATGGGGATGCCAAGCGCAAGTCTTGAAATAAATAGATGATCTGCACTAAGTTGCTGCTTCAAATAGAGAGACGTTGCATCACCCTCTAGTGTTGCATCTAGCGCTAAAACGATCTCTTTAGTCCTGTATTGCTCGATACGATTTTTGATAAGGGCAATTTGCGTTTCCGTAATGGACCTCTCTTCCAAAGGAGAGAGGAGGTGAGGCAGTACGTGGTAAATACCCTGAAATAGCCTTGTCTCTTCAATCACAAAAATATCTTTTACAGAGGATACGATGCACAAAATAGAGACGTCTCTTTTTTTTATATCACAATAACTACATTCGTGCTCTTTTAAAGCTCCACACTCTGGGCAAGTGGTAATATTTAATTTTAATTTACCAAGGGTTGCTGCAAAGTCTATTAAAGATTTATCTTGCCATTTGAGCAGATCAAAAGCATAGCGCTCTGCGCTTTTTTTCCCAACACCAGGGAGTTTTCGGAAAAAATCAATCAATTTATTTAATTCTTTTGGGTACCGCATACATCTCCAGTGAGAGGAAATCCTTCCGTTTTTTGCCTATCTTATATAAAATACAAAACTAACCCAAGCATTTTATTGTTTTCTACAATAATTTGATTTTAATTAAATATTTGTTTGTTAAAGGTTTAAGAATGACAGTCCTTAGTAAAGCTAGAATTATCGGTACGGGAAGTTATATCCCCAAAAAAGTACTATCCAATGCTGATCTCGAAAAAATGGTAGAGACATCGGATGAGTGGATTGTTACTCGTACAGGAATGAAAGAGAGAAGAATCGCAGGTGATGATGAATTTAGCTCTACCATGGGATCTGAGGCTGCATTAAAGGCTTTAAAACAGGCATCTATTGACCCTAAAGATGTAGATTTAATTTTATGTGCCACACTAACTCCAGATTATATGTTTCCCTCTACGGCATGCATCATTCAAAAAATAATTGGATGTGACAATGCCAGTGCAATGGACATACAGGCGGCATGTACAGGATATTTATACGCATTGTCCATGGCAAAAGCCTATATTGACTCTGGTATGTATACAAATATTTTAATTATTGCGTCGGAAAAACTCTCGTCCGTTGTTAATTATGAAGATAGAAATACCTGTGTCTTATTTGGAGATGGGGCGAGCGCTTGTGTCGTGAGCAATAAGGGAAAAGGTCTTGTCATCAATAATATTAATTTAGGCGCTGATGGTAACCAAACTGCGTTATTAATGATGCCAGGAGGAGGCTGTAGACATCCAGCGAGCCTGTGCACCATAGAAAATAAAATGCATTTTATCCAGATGGATGGGAAAGAAACATTCAAGCATGCCGTAAGACGCATGGAGCATGCAGCCAAAGAGTGTATTGATCAAGTTGGGCTATCAAATAATGCAATTAGTTGGTTAATACCGCACCAGGCAAATATCCGTATTATTGAAGCAATAGCAAAACGATTTGATGTTCCAATGGAAAAAGTCTTTTTAACGATTCATAAATATGGAAATACTTCTGCATCATCCATAGGAATAGCTTTAGATGAGCTATTAATAGAAAAAACAATTCAAAAGGGAGATAATCTCTTACTGATTGCTTTTGGAGCAGGGCTTACATGGGGAGCCTGTATTTTGACAATGGAGGATAATTAACATGCCTACTACTGCATTTATTTTTCCAGGACAGGGCGCGCAAAAACCGCGGATGGGATTTGATTTTTATCAAAAACATATAAGGGCAAAAGAAGTTTTTCAATTAGCTGATGATATATTACAAAACTCTTTTTCTAAGGTGATTTTTACAGCAGATGAAAAGGAGCTAGCACTAACAAAAAACAGTCAACTTGCCATCTACATCACATCGATGGCTATTTTAACGGTAATGAAAGAAGAATTTAGTGATTTGATACCCATTGTCTGTGGTGGACTTAGCCTTGGAGAATATAGCGCTATCACAGCATCGAATAAAGTAGATATAGAGCAAATGTTGCCTATTGTAGCTGCAAGAGGCAACTTCATGCATGAAGCATCGATTGCAAAAAAAGGATGCATGGCAGCAGTTCTTGGAATGGATGCAGTGGTCATAGAACAAGCAATTAATTCCTTATACCAACAAGGTCATCTTATTTGGGTAGCAAATATTAATTGCCCTGGTCAAGTGGTGATTTCAGGAACAATAGAAGGGGTGGAAATAGCCTCTCTTCGATTAAAGGAAATAGGAGCAAAAAGGGTTATTCCACTTGATGTGTCTGGAGCGTTTCATAGTGGGTTGATGAAAAGCGCACAAGATAAGCTATCGCCATTAATTGAAGGCTTAGAAATAAAAGACTCCGCTATTTATATTGCAGGCAATGTAACAGGTAGTGTAGAACAAGATAGTCGCAACATAAAGCAGAATTTAATTCTTCAGGTCACGCAGCCTGTACGTTGGCAGCAATGCGTTCAAACGATAGAAACCTACTCTCCTAAATGTTATCTTGAAATAGGACCTGGTAATACACTAGCTGGTATGAACAGAAAAATTGGGGTAAAGGCTCCTACGATATCGATTGAAAAAGTAGAAGATTTAGAAAAAATTTATGAACTGGAGCTGGTATAATCATGCGACTATTAAAAGGAAAAAAAGCATTCATTACAGGAGCAACATCTGGCATCGGAAAAGCTATTGCTACTACTTTTGTAGAAAATGGGGCCTCTGTGGTATTTTCTGGTACTAATTTAGAAAGGGGCGCGCTTGTAAAAGAGGAACTAAAACAAATAGCTAAAGAAAATGAAAAAATAGAATTTTTGCCTATGGATATTGCCTCTTTTGTAGAGGTAGAATCTAAATTAAAAGAGATACTAAAAGAAGTAGGGTGTTTTGATATCATCGTCAACTGCGCTGGCACTACTCGAGATAAATTGTTAATGAGTATGTCAGAAGAAGATTGGGATGTAGTTTTAGACACTAATTTAAAATCTGTTTATAATGTAGTGCACTGTTTATTAAGACCGATGATTAAGGCAAAAGCAGGGAAAATTATTAATATTTCTTCCGTTATTGGCTTGACAGGAAATCCAGGACAGGTGAATTATTCTTCATCAAAGTTCGGAATGATTGGATTCACAAAATCTCTAGCTAGGGAAGTATCTTCAAGAGGGATTAATGTAAATGCAATAGCTCCTGGATTTATTCAAACCAAGATGACAGATGCATTAAATGATAAACAAAAAGAAGAAATTTTAGGAAGAATCCCAATGAAAAAATTAGGTGATGTGAAAGACATCGCCAATGCAGCACTATTTTTGGCAAGTTCCCTTTCTGATTATATTACAGGGGAAGTCATTACAGTGGATGGTGGGATGCTTGCTTAAAAGACAAAAGCTAAAAAACAAAACCATTAGAGGATGGATATGTCAATAGAAAAAGAAGTAATTGATATTGTTGTAGAACAGCTTGGAGTAGATGAATCAGATGTTTCATTAGATAAATCTTTTGTAGAAGATTTAAATGCAGATTCATTAGACATTACTGAGCTTGTTATGACATTAGAAGAAAAATTTGGTTTTGAAATCTCTGAAGAAGAAGCAGAGAAATTAAAAACCGTTGGTGATGTTGTCACTTATATTGAAAGCAAACAAGTCGCTAAAAAATAAGCCACATGAGTAAGAGGGCCTCTCTTATTAAGAGGGCTCTTTTCCTATCTTTCTATTAAATATAGCTGCTCTACAATATGAGCAATCATTTCGCAGGCTTTAAAAATTTCCTCTTTCGTGTTTTTTCTACTAAACGAAAAGCGAATAGACGACTTTGCTCTTTCATAAGAATATCCCATATTCAGTAAGATACGAGATGGCTTTAAAGATCCTGAGCTACAAGCAGAGCCATGAGAAGCACAAATCCCTGCTTGATCGAGCGACATAAGTAAGGTCTCTGCATCAATAGAGGGAAAGTAGACATTAGAAACATTACTTGTTTTTTCCCCATCTCCATTTATCATTATGGTAGGTAATAGTGTTTTTAGAGTTATTTCAAATAAACATCGTAATTGCTCAAGATAAGCAAAAAGAGAAGCTCCTTTTTCCTCTATTAATGAGATCGCAGTAGAAAATCCAATAATACCAGCTAAATTTTCTGTACCACTTCTAGTATTTGATTCTTGGCCTCCGCCAACATAAAGAGGGGATAAAGAAAGATGGTTGCCAGTGCAAATACAACCAATCCCTTTGGGACCATGAATTTTATGAGCAGAAAAAACCATAGCGCTGATACCACTATAAAATGTAATGGGTTCCTTTCCAAGAGCCGCCACTGCATCAACCACTAGAGGGATATTATACTGCACTGCAATTTGAGCAATTTTTTCTATATCATTTCTGACGCCAGTTTCATTATTAACGCTACTAGTAATAATTAATTTAGTGTCAGGACGAATATGAGAGCGTAAATGGAATGGGTCAATGGACCCTCTCTCATTAACCTCAAGGTATGTAATAGAGCTTGGCTTCATGCGCTTGAGAAATTCATCAATTGCTGCATGTTCAATAGAGCTAGTAATAATATGACAAGGCGCTTTGGTAAAATGTTGTAGTAGCCAATTGAGTCCTTCTGTGGCGCTAGAAGTAAAAATAATTTGATCATGAGATGTTTGTAAATAAGACGCAACGATCTTTCTTGCCTCAAGTAGCATAGATTTAGCTAGTTGTCCTTTTTGATGAAAAGAAGATGGGTTCAAAGGGGTTAATTCAAATTCCTTTAGCATGGCTTGAATTACCTCTTTGTCAAGGGGTGTTGTCGCGTTATTATCCAGATAAATGGTCATGTACTTTCATCATAATTACGGTGATATTATCCTTGCCTCCACGATAAATAGCTTGTTCGATTAACGACTCAGTTGTCTTGTCAATCTCCATATTTTTGATTAAAATCTCATGAATTTCTTCATTAGATACAAAATCGCTTAATCCATCGGAGCATAAGAAGTATATATCACCAGTCATTACAGATTCAATACCAATATCAGGATCCACCTTGCGATGGATGCCGATTGCCTGCATAAGAGATTTTTTAGAATGGTTTTTAGGGATAAAATAGAAATTTTTTGAATATTTTTTTATTGCATTTTCTAGTGAGTGGTCTATGGTTATTTGCTTGAGCTGACCTGCACGGAAACGATAGAGTCTACTATCACCTACATGTGTATAAATAAGATGATTCTGATGAAAATAGGAAGCACAAATCGTTGTCCCCATACCAGTTAATGTTTTATCCCGCTCACTTAGCAGGATAATTCGTTCATTAACAGAGGAGATAATTTGGTTTAAATGGGGTATTAATAAATGATGTTCTTTTAAGGAAAAAGAAGAATGAAGAAGCTCTATTTCTTTGCAGATAAATTCTACAGCCTCTTTAGCGGCTACTTCACCCGCATTATGTCCACCCATTCCATCTGCTAAAATAAAAAATCGCTCGTTATGCATTTGAGAAAAAAAATCTTCATTAGATGTGCGGACTAGCCCTATATTCGAACAAGCATAACTGCTAATAATATATTTTTCTTCCACTCCCTCTCCTTTAGTGGAACTAATTACCAATAACTAGGATGTTTTTGGTAATTTGTACGTTCCAATAAACAATATATAATTTTGATCCATATCGTAAATCAAAAAAATAAAAGGATGGTTTGCTCGAAATTTTTTATTGGTTGAGACTCCGATTGATTTTAAATTCATCGGAGCCACGCTCGCCGCCGCAGCTTCCACCCCATCTTCATTCACAGAAAAATCACAACTATGAATGACATTTGCCATGCATAGCATATCTTTTCCCGTAATACCAGAAAAATTGGCCTGGTTTGTAAATGGTTTGATCATTCCCATTTCTATCAATGTCTTTTTTAACTCTACGTTAGTTTTGATTTTAAAAATAGGTAAAGTAATGTCCACTTGTTCGATTTTCTTCTCTTCTAATATAGAAAGAAGATCAGAATAAGAGAAAATATAAGAGTCGCTTTTTGGTAAAATAGAAATAAAATAAGCAGAAGATGGTATCACCCTTTCATCGAAGGGCAAGCAAATAGCTTGCAGAGAGTCATTTTCAAAATATGGTATAGATAATAGTTGATGCATCATCGGAATATGAGTCGATGATGCTTGATCGATACCAAGATAGAATTTTTCCAAGTAAGTAAGGTCTTTGCAAAAAGGAAGTGACCAATCGCTTTTAAAGTAAGTAGCATTTGTAAGTAACATTTTTGTGGCGGAAGAAATGTCTTTTATACTAATGAGATCGTCGATCTTTTTGTTTGTATGATCAGATGCCCAATGATTAATGATCTTAACTGTTTCATCTACATTAGAAAAATCAATGTTGTCAACTGTGCCATAGAAGTTTTTTTGAATTAAAAAAGTAAAAATGGGAAGGATGGGTAATTTTTGATCTACCCATATACCATTTGCCATCAGTAGGCTTCGTTTGTCCTTCATTTTATGCGGTTGCATTAAAGCTTGATAAGATTTTCTATATAAATCGGGTAATTTAGAAGGTCCGGCCTGTAAATAAAGTGATTTTTGCATTTCATAAGAGGTTAGAGCTTCTGATCCGACAAAGCTCATGTAAAGACAAGAAGAGATAGAAAAAGGGGATAATATAACGTTTGCACTTGTAGTATTTAATTTGTCAAATAAGCTACATGAAAAAAGATGGTTTGCTTTAGCAAGGGGTTTTATATCAAGACCAGCAAAAGAATAGCTAGCAAAAAGAAAATAAAAAAGAACAAGAGTTTTTTTCATCACGAAGGGGTATTAGGTTGATTCAGATCATAAGCTAATAATACGAATTGTACTAATTAAATTGAAGATAATATGAAGAATAATAGATGCAGTTAAACGCTGCTTTTTTTCATATATATATGCTAGATAGTAAGAGAGGACGAATAAAGAGCCAAGTAAAGGAATATTGCCAATTCCCTGACTTGGAGAAAAATGCACTAAACTAAAAAAAAGAGAGGATATAGTGCTTGCTGAAAAAAAAGGCAATACCGTGCGTAACATCTGGTGTAATAATCCTCTAAATAATATCTCTTCTATGATAGGGGCAAAAAAACATACGGAAAGAGTCATCCATAGACAGTGAAAAGGAGAGGAGAGTGCTTTTTTTAAATAAGTGACTGCAAGTTGTTCTTCTCCTGCACTATGAAATAGCCCAATATTAATCAGTGTTAATGCGTGGGATATAAATCCAATGGTAGGCAGGAGAATAAGATAAATATAAATAGCAATTTTGCAGTCATCTTTCCAATAAGCTAGCTCGATTTTTTCTTTTTCAATAAGGAGAATAACTATCACAAGAAAAACCGTAATAATAAACATAGATAAAAAACTTGCAAAAAACACATTTTGCAAGAAGGTTGGAATCCACTTGCCATGAGTTAATGAATGAAAAAAAAAGGAGGGCAGAAGAGCATATAGAGTTAAAACAACAATAAAGATACCAATACCAATAAATAAGGGAATTGGGAAAAATAAAAATTTCTTCAGAGGGGAAAACAGACCCTGAATCCATCCAATCGAGTGAGCAATAATGGATAGCACCGCAGTAATAGCAAGAATATTGATATTTTCAATGAGCATAAGCAACTTGGGAAAGTAGGATATACTCTTCTATTCTTTTTACTAACGTTTTCGTCATCCGCTTATGAGCCATACCTAGAGGGGTAAAATAAAAACTAGTTTTTTCCCAATTCACCTTTTCATAATTAATAAAGCTAAATTGCCATGGTAAAAAGTTGCGTTGATGGATGATTTCTTGCAAAATAACACTTGGGCGATCGCTTTTTCTCAAATCAATCACTTTTATTCTCACGGTAATGTCTAGGTCTTGAGATGATCTTTTTTCTTTTTTACTGGTATCTCTTGCTGTAAAACTATGTTCAATGATCTCAAGCAAGCAAACATATTCAAAAGGATACTTTTCTTTTGATCGCCAGTTTTGTTCATAAAATAAATGAGAAGGCTGGATACCAGGTACAAATACCTGATTTGCCGGTGTTAGATACAATTGATTGTCTTTTTTGATATTAGAAGATAGTTGAAAGTAAAACTCATCAGGTAAACTCCAATAAAAAGAAGAATCAGAGGAGTCTGTGATAGGGCAAATAGCAATAATTGGTTTTGCTCTACCATCATCATGATATTTGGTTTGGCTAACTATTTTGTTTTGCTGACAAGCGCAAATAAAAGCGAGCAAGGAGAAAAAAATATACTTTTTCATAGAATTTTTATTAAAGTTACATATTTACACATACTATCAAAATCAATAGATTCTGAAAAAAGAATTTAATTTTTTTGAGTTAGTCCTCTCTAAGTGAAACGATTGGAGTTGGTAGTAATAAAATTTAATTAGAAAATCGATAGATTTCTATTAATCGATTTGTTACATTGTGTGCGAGATACAAAAAAAAACGCTCTAAATGCTCTTTTCAGATCTGGAAAAGATCGAGATCCTACGGTTGCTGCATTTTGAGAATAATAAAAAAACCTCTAGGAGGAGAACCTGAATGTCTTATGAAAATGCTAAAGCGAACTTGGAAGAGTTCGGCAAGGAGCTCAAGTTAGATGGGCTTGCGTTTGATGAAAACAATACGTGTATTTTAGGGATTGATAATACGTTTTCCCTGCATTTAACATATGAGCCTAACTCTGATAGATTATATCTTTATTCTCCTATTTTGGATGGATTGCCAAAAGATACAAAAATTCGCCTTAAACTATATGAGTCACTCTTAGAAGGCTCTATGCTCGGTGGTCAAATGGCTGGCGGAGGTGTTGGTGTTGCGGTAAAAGAAGAGCTTATTTTGATGCACTGCGTGCTAGAAATGGGACCAGGAACAGATGCTGCAGCGCTTCGTAGATTTGCTCCATTATTTGTAGAATGTGTGGAAAAATGGAGAGAAAGAGCTCAGAAAATATTAGAAGGAAAAGATGTTAGCGGACCTATTATGCCACAAGGTGCAGCCGCTAAAACTCCAGGACCTGGTCCAACTGGTCCGTCTGGCAACTTCATGAAAATCTAATTATTTGTTAAACAATGCTGACGATATTCATCAGCATTGTTTTTTCTTGTAAAAAACAATATTTTATTTATTCGATGTATCTGCAAGCGCTTCATCTATAATGCGCCAGCATTGTATGGATTCGTCAATCCAGCTGCAACGATCAAGGCCTTCCATAAAGTCCAAGCGCGAGCGCGGGCCCATGTTCCAGCGTCCAGAGGAAGCATGGAACGGAAGGCTTTTCTGTTTTCTCCTTTAAACAATGTCCAGGCGATTGCAAGATCGCAGGCAGTATCTCCCTCAACCCAGCGATAGATAGACCACTTCCAGGGGTAGTCTCTGCCGGGTTTCCGATTGCTAAAGGAGTGGGGACCTCAAGCGGCAGTAAAGGAGCTAGTTTTGGTAATCATTGGTTCTCCTTTCCTACCTGCATTGCATATTCCGCAGCGCTATGCGCACAAGCATGTGCTTACCTAGACGAAAGATCCTGTTGTCCCACCGCCAGTAATTAGCCGGATAGGGCAATCTTTCCATTGCGGAAACTGGGTAGCGATCAAGCGGTGGACGAAAGATACGTTGATATTCATCCACTTTAACCAGTCGCTAACAATTTACGTTGGATATCTTGTAGATAGAACGTTATTTCTTTATCTTTGCTATCTAAACTGGAAGTGATCGCTTTTACACTTGTCATTACCGTAGAATGATCTCTTGAAAAGACGGATCCTATCTTCATATAAGGCATTTTTAATTCTGCACGTAAAAGATACATCGCTATTTGTCTTGGGAGTGCGCAATCTCTACTCTGAGATTTTCCGATAACATCTTCCATTTTGATATCAAACAGGTCAGCTACTATTTGAATGATTTTATCAGGAGTTATTTTTTGGCTCTTTTCCTTTTCATGCAGCTCATCAATAAAATCTTTCACCATAGATAAGTGGATGGTATCTTGTTTGATCAATTGATTGAGTTGTGCATGCACAATAAGTGCATCTAATGTTTTGATGATACCCCTAGCGTCTTTAAAAAAAGTCGCAATATATTCTGATAGACTTTTCTCGAGTTTTACTTCATAGAAGTTGGCCCGTTTTTCTAGTGCTAATAATAGATCGGCATGCTCTGTTACTTTTTGCAGAGGTAGTGTGATACCCCATTCAAATCTGGAAATCAACCTCTCTTCAATACCATCGATAAAATGAGGTGCTAAGTTAGCGCCAAGAACGATTTGTTTATTTGCAGTGTGCAGAGTGTTAAAGGTATGAAATAGTTCTTCTTGTGTGGCATTTTTTCTAGCAAGTACTTGGATGTCATCAATGATAAGAAGGTCTAAATGCCGATAAGTTTCTCGAAATGTTTGCATATCACCGCGCCTAATCGCAGAGACGACATGATCTGTAAATGTTTGTGCATTAACATAAAAAGCTTTTAAGCCTCTTTGTAAAAACACTTTAGCCACTGCCATTAGTAAATGGGATTTGCCAACACCGGAGGGTCCATAAACATAAATAGGATTGAGAAAGTCCATGGAAGGTGCTTCAACGCGGCTATTATCTTTATTATAACCTGTTATTTTACAAAGAACTTCAAAAGGAACTTTATTTAAACTAGAAGGGATATATTGATCAAAGGTGCAGTAGGGAAGCAGGTCATCGCTATCATATCGAATAGGAGTATCATTTATCTCTATGTTTTCTTGCTTGGGACCTTGTTGCGCGTTTTTTCCAACAATGAGATGAACTTTGATAGCTCTACCATTATTGTTTAAGAAGGATTGTTTTAAAATAGGCCTGATGTGTTCTTCAAACCACATCGTCTGAAACGAATCATTTGCCTGAAGATACAAGTTAGCAGCATCAAAACGAATGACTGTCATGGAGCGGAGCCATCGATCAATGGTTTCTTTCCCAAATTGCTTGTCAAGCTTTTCTAAAAAACAATCCCATAGTTTCATATTACTTCTCAGATTTGTTAGTGATCATTTTTTTATTCATCCACCATTGTTGTAACATGCTAAGAAGGGTAGAAGATAAAAAGTATATGTTTAAGCCAGATGGCATATTATAAAAGATCACCGTAAATACAACGGTCATGATATTTCCCATTGCAACTTGTTGTCTTTGTTGATCTGTCATTACATCTGTTTTATTTTTTGCCTGCGATAGTCGCTGTTGCAAGAACATCACAAGTCCTAATAAAATAGGTAGCAAATGGAACTGGTCTCCAATAAATGGAATGGATAATTTCCAGGAAAATACGACATCGGGAGCAGTTAAGTTATCAATCCATCCAGGAATAAATCCTGCACCTCGCAGTTCAAAGGTCGATTTTAATAAATCAAACATACCAATTAAGAAAGGCATTTGAATGACAACAGGGAAGCATCCGGAAAAAGGGTTGACCCCATGTTCTTTATAGAGTTTAACCATCTCTGTCTGCGCTTTTTTAGGGTCTTTCTTGTATTTAGCTTGCAAAGCAGTGATTTTTGGCGATAGCTGTTGCATGCGAAGCGTAGATCGAATGGACCAGGCATTCAGTGGATATAACATCACGCGAAGGGCTATCGTAAGAAAGATAATAGAAAATCCCCAAGAGTGTGTTATACCATAGAAGAACTTCATCAACATGAATAAGAACTTGGCAAAAGGGATAGAGATGAAGGAAAACCATCCATGATAGCTTTGAGCATCAATATAATCGGGATTGTATCCTGTTTGCGGATTGTCATATAATATGTCGACCTCTTCTAGTACATTTTGTTGAAAAGGCCCTGCATATATTCTAAATTGTGTTGTAGGTGTTGTTGTAGCAAGTGGCATGAGCATGGCATATCCCGGATATTTATTTGCAGGATATGGAGGGCTTTTTGGATTTAATACAGAAAGGCGAGTAGGAGCTGCCTCTCCCATTACTTTTAGCGCTTTAAATCCGGTTACAGCATTGGTATCAATAGGGTCTAAAATAAATCCAAAAAATCCATTTCCATTACTAATCCATAAAGGCTGAGTAGCAGTATAAGAACTTGTGTTTTTTGGAGGAGAAATTTCTTCCGCAGTATTTTTCCCATTTTTAGCATATAGATATTTTAATGCAGGAGTAAAAGATCCGGAAATTAATTCTACTTCCGGTATACCTGTAGATACCCATAGTCCTCTTGCATTGCCATCTATTTTAATGTCAGCATTAAAGCAGTAAGGAACATTTCGAGTTGTTTCAAAATAGTATCGTTTTACTATGAGGCGAGAGCTGGTTTTTTTTTCAAAAGCAATCGAGCTAGTGGTAAATTCTGTAAGTTTATAATACCCCTCTTCTTTTTCGTCGTCGCTATTGATGTAAAAGGCATAGTGTTGATAAGGGATTTTCTGGATGGTTTGCCCGGTATTATTTTTTATACTACGACGAAGCAGCGGATAGTATCCTCCAAGTGCAGGCTTTTGCAATAAGGAAGCACCTGTAGCAGCTACCTTCCAGTAGTCATGACTTGGAAAATAAGCATTATAAGGGTATTGCTTTGTCAGTGTACGATCGATCTCAATTGGTTTCACAATGCTCTGCATATTGCTTGTCGAAGAAAATGGAAGGTTGATCTCTGTAATAGATCCGCCTATATTGGAAAAAACGATCTGCAGATAATCGTTTTCTAGTACATAATAAGCCTCATTTTGATCGGGGCGTGACTCAAATAGTAGATAACTGACCTTATCATCAAATGCTCCGATATCAGAAAAAGAAGAAAATTCATTATTTGCTGCATCATAAAAACCAACAGGAATATATCTTCCTTCTATTTTATAAAGAGCAATGCTGCTCATCACATTACTACCATCTGGTATGGAAATATGATGATCTTCATATTCAGCAAGCGTTATTTGAGTTAACTCATCTGAAAAATGTACCATCTGCAGATCTACACTGCCGACTGCAGGTAGATAGGTGGATGGTAGTTTACTAGTTGCATCGGTTGCATATACCACGCCATTTGCTACCTTATTGTTAGATACAAGAAGGTGTCCTTGGACAAAGCTATTCGATCTTTTTATATAAACTTCATCAGGCAATGGCTTAGAAGATAGCTCAGTGATAATAGTAGTGTTGTAATCGAGTGCATAACAAAGAAAATCTTTTCCTGCAGCATCTGTGTATATTGTTGTGATAGGTAAATCTTTGATAGATGCTGTTCGTTGCTGTATGTCTTGTTTCGTCGCTTCTTTTTTCTGTGTAATTTCCTGTTGTTTCTTTTTTATGTTTTCTATGTTTTGTTTTTCTTGTTTTGATCCAAACCACTGGTTCATGCCAAATAACAATATTGTGAGAATGAAGACAGAAATAATCGATTTTTTATCCATAAAAGAGCCTTTTTAAATGGGCACATCGTATCAAAAATAGAATTTATATTATAGGGAAAAAGGAAAGCGTTACAGAGAACAGAAAGTCAAGACAGTTTTTTTAATACGAGAGTCTTATAGTTGGGTTTTACGGTAGCGGCAAACCATTTCGTACTAATAGATTCCTTCATCAATGCATTGAGGGCTATTTTCATTGGTTTTTGTGTATTTGTAGATATCTCAGCAATCGCATTCAAAAATGTTTGCTCATAAGTGCTCCCTTGACAAACACTTTACTTCTTGTTAAAATAACTTTTTCTTTATCAATTTGTACCGCGATGGGATTGTTTAAAAAAAAATTCTCTTTCCTTACCATTTTTTTGTTGGTTACTTCCATTTGCTATTGTAAGGTATCAGCGGTAAATGATCATTATCTGTCTTCCAATGACTATGCTAATCAGTCACGAATAACTATTACACACAATACCCAAGATCTTTGCCAGTTGCAAAAAGATCTATATTACTCACGCTCTTCATTAGGAGCGATGTTTTCTGCTCTCCATCAAACACTATTGAAAGATCCCTATGGTTTATGTGATCAGATATTGCAAACAGTGAGTATTATTAGTGGCCTTGGTAGTAGGCTTTATAATGATTTTTTTATCTTAGACTGTTCTTTTTCTTTTTTTCGATTGCCAATTTTAAGCTCTCAAGCTCATCCTCCAACCACCATTTAATTTCTTACGTTATGTCATGTGAGTAAACGAAGTTATCTCATGATGTTTGTCGATCATAATTAATAATAAGGAATTAATAATGGATGTATTTTTTTTGCCTAGACCTTCATCGGAACCTCTCTTAGGGGAGGATACAACAACAATAACAAGTAACAATACGCTAATACAGACAATACAAAATATTTTCAGCGATAGATTCTCTGTTCATCCACGAGAAACAGGAGGGTACCGTCGGATAGAAAATGTGGAATATACCCCTCGTAGTGATGTGTTAAGAAATAGACTAATCGAACTTTTTCATGATCGTGATCGAACAACACATCCTCTATCAGGCGCAGAGTTTCGCCAATTATTGGATCTTTTAAAACCTTTTACACAAGCAGAGCTATTTACTACACAAAAGGGTCGTTTTCTTAAATTACAATCATTTTTATCTTCTTATGAAGGAGAAGATTCTGTTAACGATCTGATTTGTTCTCATCTAACGCGCTCTCAACTCATCGCTTTGGGTATAGAATTGAATAACGTTATTCCGGCATCAACACCCTGCTCTCTCGACCAGTTCATTCAATATATAAATGACGTAACATCGGAAGAGGCCCATTCTGCTAGTTGCCTTAGTTATGCATTTGTTGCACAGGGATTAACAACCCTCTCTTTTGACGCGCTAATCCAGCAAACCCATCTTTTAAAACCTCTATCAAAACTGCAAGATAATGGTTACTTACTATCCATCTATTTTCAACGCTGTGTAAAAAGGTCTCATGTAGAAGATAGCTTTGCTATATTAATGAATAATGAATCATTTCACGAGCTATGTGAAGATGAAGAAGTTTTACTATCTATCTTAAAACAGCTGGAGGTCCTCTCTGACGAATCAATTGAAGCTGGATTTTTCTTTGTACACCTTATCTTTACATATGTTTATTCTGCAGAAAGATCAACACGCCCTATATCGACACAATATTTGAAAAATCATCTTCGCTTTATCTGGAGGATAAGGGAAATAGCAACGAATTTTGTTGCTCCTGATAGAAATCCGAAACAAATTGCAGCTTATTTTCATCAAATGACTCCTCACAACTATTTGGGGCTTTCTAAATTCTTTTCTTGGATAGCTTCTCAAGTCCCTTATCTTGATCCAAGAGAAGGCGTGCTTATGCCAAGCCATTATAGACCAAGAGTCTGGCAACTGTGGAAAAACGAATTACGTGTTGTGGATGATTTTATGCAAGTTTGCAAAGGGAACCCTACATGGTTTAATAGTCTGGATCGAGCGTCAAAGGATTCTGTTTTGCGATATGTGTTTATAGAAGGATCTAACATTGCCTCTCCTGAAATTATTAAAAATTGGATATATGATTTTCTGCGCATTATACAACAAAGTTCTCCAGATTTTACGATGAAAGACTTATGCTGCGATATATTCCGTATTGCGACAAGCGAGCAGACGATCCTGCTTGATTGTCTGCGGGAAAGGGATTTTATGGGCTATTAAAATTTATCCTGATTATTTTCCAGTTAGAGCGTCATTGCAATTAATTGACGTCAGATGATTTTTCAATTTTGCTGATAAAATCCTGGAAAAGAGAAGTGTCTCGTAAATTGTCTAGCCAGCTATCTTGCAATAATTCATCAATGGTAGGAAGCCCATGAAAATTTTTTGCTTTTTCTAAAAAGAAAATGGACTTTCGGAAATCTCTTACAATGGAGTAAAGACAAGCCAAATGATAATAACCATGGATATTACCGGATTTGATTGCTTGAATGATTTTATACTCCGATTCCTTGAGTAATTGCTCTTTTTCAAGAGAGGAAGGGGCTAATTCTGCCATGTTAATTAACGTTAAAGCCCAATCAAGTATGATGATGTCATTTTCATCATCTTTTTTGTAGGCAAGCCTATAATGGTAAATTGCCTTTAAAAAGAGGTCAAATTCTTCAGAGAGCTCACCATAGTGAGAATAGCAAAGAGCTAATCTATAATGAACTTCTGGGTGCTCGGGATCAATAACAAGAACGTGGCTGAGTATTTCAATTGCTTTTTGATAGTAGTCACTGCTTTCGTTATAATCTGCAAGTGAATCAAGTGTTAAGGCATATTGATAAAGCCACTCTGGATATAAATAAATGGCATTTTTTTGTAAGCGAAGAGCTTGTTCAAATTGATAGATAGCAACTTCAAGAGAGTGTTGATCTCCGTGAAACTCTCCTATTTTAGATAGGGCTAGAGCATATTCAAAATGATAAAGACTTTTTCCACATAAATGTAACGCCCTTGCGAAGAATTTACATGCCAGTTCCAAAATAGCAGGGTCGCTTTCCAATTCTGCTGCCTGACTGTAAGTGATTCCCAAAGCAAACCAAAGGGCATGAGAAGTTCTGTCAATAGATAGACCAGACTGGAACTTTTCAATCGCTTGATAATAGTAGTCTAAATCATCATAATAAGTAGCATAAGCATAAAGGCACATTCCATAAGCATGCCAAACATCAGGTCCAATATCGGCTAAATGAATGATTTCTTGAATTTTATTTTCTGCATCATGAATTAAGTCTACTCGATCTAAAATAATTCCTAAGGTGGCCAGTGACTCAGACCATAGAGAAATAGTAGGATAATGGCAGGGTTGGCAGCTATTGGCCCGGTGGCATTTTTCTATAGCAGAGAATAATCTTCTTGTATCAGATAAACGCTTGCCGGATTCAAATAGGATTTTGCCCCAGCTAAGCCAGATGTTTAACTCGTCGGGTTGAATTTGCGCTGCAGTTGCAAAACATTCGTTTGCCTGAGAAAAATTATCTTCGTCGTGTGTTGCAGTATAAATTAGATATAGACCATTGGCTAAACAAAACCAGTTGCTTGAGTGAGTAGGGGATAGAGCTGTCGCTCGTTTGTAGCAATCAACTGCTTTTAAAAATAATCGATTATCATTAATCTGCATTCCAAGCTTTTCATAAGAGGCTCCAAAATCTCTCCAAAAATCAGCAGGTAAAGAGGGGTTTTTTGCTGCTGCTAATGAAAAATATTCTAGTGAGGCATTTAAATCAGAAACTTCTTGTGAATTCGCTGCAATTGCAAACATCGTGCAGCCAATAAGCCAATAAAGATCTGCAATGATATCATTTTCTTGTTTAGATGATAAAGAGAGTGCCTTTTGAAATTTGGATTTTGCATCTAAAAAATAATGGTATTTGTAGTCGCTTTTTCCAAGATGATAAAGAGTTTGCCCCCAAGCAAACCATGCGTCAAAATGAGATGCATCTAGTTTTGTAGCCTTTTTAAAGCGCCCTGATGCTAAAACAAGGTTTTTTTCTTTTCCTTTTTCTGAGCCAAATTCAAATAGTGCGAGGCCTTGCTCATATAGCAAATCAGCGTTAGTAGGATCTAAATCAACAGCCATATCAAAAAACTTAAGACCGCCGCTATCTCCATCAAGCAGTAGTTTTTGTCCCTGTTGTTGGAAGAGATCAGAGTGTTTCATCATGGAACTGTCCTGAGAAATCGGTTTGAAAATGAATTCCTTTTTCAAAGGATCAATAGAGGGATGAAAGGTGGTTTTTTCCACTTCACGAGCCATTTTCAAATGATTTTTATTGTCCATAGTTTCTCTGTTTTCTATTTCGACGTAAAGACGATCATTATGGCTATCATTTTGTTTTTAGACAATCTCAATTGGTAAATGGAAAAAGGAAAAAAGGGAGGGATTTTCAATCGAAAAAAGCTCTATTTATTTAATAGCAACCAGTTAAAACTTTTTCATATTTAAATAATTTTAATATAAGAAAATTTAGATGTGTTTTTGTGGAAAATCTGATCATAAGTAGTTGAAAATTTTGGGGATCAAAAACTTACCATTAATTTTCAATATAGGATAACTTAGATGCTTTTTTAAGTTTAAGCATTGCACAAATAGGAATAGTCTTTAGAAAACTCCGGATACCTTTCAAAAAGGAGATACAAAGCTTCGCTTGCTTCTTCATCTGCAATAGTTGGTATACTAGCAGCTGTATAATGTATCCCAACAAAACAAACATGAAGTCTTTCGCAAAGGGTTTTCATGGGTAACAAATTTTTTGCTGTATCGTCAATCATTACAATTTGATCAAAAACCTTTTTAGTGCGCTGTAGCAATCGTTCCACTATATCAGCTTTATCTAAATGACTGCCTGTAAAAATAACACCTTTATCATAAAGTGATTTAGCATCATCATCTGTTCCGTCAAGAACGATGCTATCAGCAAATTCATGTTTTTGATCCAGTTGTATGTCCACGCTGGCCAATTGAGTGAGGACTGCATCATGACTTGAGGGGCCTCTCGCTGTGCATGCAAGAACGGTTACTTCTCTTCTTTCTTGCAATTGACGTAGTAATGTAGGAGCTCTCTCATCCACAGGTGCACTTTGAGCCAGGTTATTTAAAAAATTGGTAAAACGCTGGATCTTATGGATAGTTTCTGCATGGCTTAAGGAATATGTATGTCGAGTCTTGTTGTAAATCCAGTCCCAAAGTGGAGCTCCACCATATATAGTTATTGGTTTTATCAGTGTTAGATCAATATCAGAAAGGACTAGCACTCTTCCCTCACTGATAGACCGGGGTAGCTCTTCAATATCAGAACTGTCTTTTATGGAAGATTCTGTATAGACAGCTATGGGCTTTGCTAGTGAAAAGCTCAGGTCTTTGTGTGGTTTTAAACTAATATCCATATTGTTGTTTTTTGTTGTGCGATTGCATTGATTATGCTCTTTTTTTTAATTAATTTAAACATAAACAAGACTGGTGTAAGCGTTTTTTAAAAACGTCCTAATAAAATTAATTAAAAATGTCCCTTTCTAGTAATTAAATGGTTATTACTGGGAGATAAAAACAACCATGGAAGGGGCTATCAACATGAGTATCAAAGAATTAGAGAGATCTAAGGTTTTTGTACAGTTGGACAATAAGACTATAACAGCAACGCAAGCTGCTAATAACCTGGGCATTAGCTCAAGGCAACTGAGAAGATTACGTAAAGACTGCAAAAAAACAGGGGTGTTAGCCCTGATTTCCAAAAAAAGGGGTAAGGCCAGCAATCACCAACTGCCGACCGGGCTAAAAGAGTTAGCACTTAGGACTTGTCCGGCAGCATTATCATGACTTTGGCCCCACATTGGCTCACGAAAAGCTAAAAGAGATTCATCACCTGAAATGGAAAACAGAAAAAATCAATTTGATTACCAAGATGAACTAAGGAACAATTTACCGACAGGATCCGGAGAAATTGAGAGTGGGAATAGAAGTGTAATACAAAAAAGGCTTAAAACTCCCGGAGCATGGTGGAGTGTTAGTACAGCTGAATATATGCTGGCATTAAGATGCCTTCGAATTAATGGTGATTGGAGGAAATATTGGAGACAAGTAGAT